>JAUWZY010000100.1 GCA_030615045.1 Chloroflexota bacterium | reverse complement strand
TACCGATTCTTGAACTGACCTCCTCGCCGCATCGATGTCGACGACACCCCCCCTCTGCATCCCTTTGCTGGGAACGACATCAACTCCCAAAACCCGCATCATGCCAGCTTCGTCAATCTCGGCGATGATACTACAGACCTTGCTTGTGCCTACGTCTATAACCTGAAAGTTCTTCGGCATTTGCCCCTCCTTTCCATCGCCCCCTCTTGGGCATTATATCAATTTCCTATTTCAATTTCTACTCCGAGGGCAATGCGCTCGGCGACCCTGAGCCGAGCGCTGCGACTCCTCGGATTGGCTCGAACCTCATCCAGCGAGGGTCTGATCGCTTTCTTGGTTATCAGCTTTAAGGTAGGGCTATGGCCGCAGACACATACCGCTGTGCCCGGAGGGCAGAGGCAGCCCTGAGCTTCTCGGCGCAGAAAGCCCTTGACCAGGCGATCCTCCAGTGAATGGAAGCTGATAACCACCAGCCTGCCACCGAGGTCGAGAATGTCCACCGCTTGCTCCAATGCTAACTCTAAATTCTCTAGCTCCTTATTCACTGCGATACGCAATGCCTGAAAGGTCCTCGTTGCCGCATGGATTTTGTGCCGCACTCTAATCACCCGCTGCACCACCTGGACAAGCTCGCCGGTGCTCCTTAAGGGTCGGCTTTGCACTATCTGCCGCGCTATTTGCCGACTCCTGCGCTCCTCGCCATAGCTGTGCAAGATCCCGGCCAGTGCTTCCTCGGGGAAGGTATTGACTATATCGGCTGCGGTCAGCTCTTGCTCTGGACTGAAGCGCATATCCAAGGATGAGTCATGTTGAAAGCTGAAGCCCCGATTTCGGTCCTCGAGCTGCAGTGTAGACATCCCTAAATCGAACAGGATGCCATTTACCGGACGAGACCCGAATCTATTGCAGATATCCTCCAGATAGCGGAAGTTGTCTTGAGCCAAAATAAAGCTGCCGTCATAATGCTTCAGCCGCTCCGCAGCTGCTCTTATCGCTTCAAGGTCAGCATCGATGCCGAGGAGATGTCCCCCTGGAGCACATCGTCCCAATATCGCCTCAGCATGCCCCCCGGTGCCGATAGTGCAATCGATATACCAGCCATCGCGCCGCACCTGGAGCCCCTCGATGCTTTCCGTAACAAGAACCGGCTTATGAACGAAATTTCCCATGTGTACGATTGTAATAATTTAACAATAACCATCTCTTTTTGTCAATAGCTTTAAAGAATTAGGCTATTTCCAGTCGGCATCTGATATGTTATGATAAGGAGAAGTCGGCAAAGGATAAGCAATAGATGTTTACCGTGGGCGTATTGACCATTAGCGATAAGGGTTGGCGAGGGGAACGGGAAGACAGCAGCAGCGAGGTGATCAGGGAGATGGCCTCCAGTGTTGGGGCTCAGGTGGCAAAATACGACATTGTGCCCGATGAGCGGGATTTCATCTCCCAGAGGCTAATGGAATGGGCTGATGCCGGCACCCTGGATGTGGTGATTACCACCGGGGGCACAGGCTTAGCTGAGCGCGATGTCACCCCTGAGGCTACCTTAGCCATAATCGATAGGCTTGTCCCTGGACTGGCTGAGGCGATGAGAGTTGAGACACTGAAGAAGACCCCCTTAGCTATGCTCAGTCGGGCAGTAGCAGGCGTCCGCAATAGGACCCTTATCATCAATCTCCCCGGGAGCCCCAAGGGGGTCGAGGAGTGTCTTCAGGTCATACTCCCAGCTTTGCCCCATGCCATAGAAGTGATCAAGGGGGAGGCGGGGGAATGTGCCTCTCGGGAGGATCTGCCCCATGCGCATTGACATCATCACCTTGTTCCCCAACATGTTCGCTGGCCCTTTCGCTGAAAGCATTATCGGGCGTGCCATTGAGCACAACCTGGTCGCCATTGTGGTCCACAACCTTCGGGCCCACGGGCTGGGGAAGCACCATGTGGTCGATGATCGCCCCTATGGCGGTGGCCCGGGGATGGTGCTGAAGCCGGAGCCACTATTTGAACTGGTGGAGGAGATAAAGGGAGAAGACAGGGTTCCCGTTATTCTCCTCAGCCCGCAGGGCAGGCTCTTCTGTCAAAAGGTCGCCCAGGAGCTGGCAACCCATGAGCAGCTGGTTCTCATTTGTGGCCATTATGAGGGAGTGGACGAGAGGATCTGTGAGCATCTGGTCAGCGATGAGATCAGCATCGGCGATTATGTGCTTACCGGTGGCGAGCTGGCAGCCATGGTGGTGGTCGATGCTGTAGTCCGACTTTTGCCTGGCGTCCTGGGCTCTGAGGAATCGCCAAGAGAGGATTCCCATACCGGGGGGCTTCTGGAATACCCGCAGTACACCCGGCCCCAAGTTTATCGCGGCTGGGCTGTGCCCCAGGTTTTGCTCTCCGGCAACCATAGCCAGGTTGCCCGCTGGCGAAAGGAGCAGTCTCTCCTCCGCACCCTGGCCCGCCGCCCCGAGTTCCTGGAAAAGGCAGACCTGTCCGCTGAGGAAAGGCGCTTCATAGAAACGATGAAGGGGTAAGACATGGATATCGGCTCTTTGATTGAAGTCGAGCCAAACCCCGATATCCCCGAGATCAGACCCGGCGATGCAGTTAGGGTTAAGTTCAAAGGGGGAGGGGGACGGCGGGATCGAGCTCAGGTCTTTGAAGGGACGATGATCGTAGTGCGCCGTAGCGGAGTCGGGACTAACTTCACAGTGAGGCAGGTGTTTCACGGAGTTGGAG
>JAUWZY010000076.1 GCA_030615045.1 Chloroflexota bacterium | reverse complement strand
CTACACCATTGGTCAAATCGGCGTTGATGGCGCGCTTTATGCCACTATGGAGTTTTGCGGCCAGGCGATCGATGCCCTATCCATGGATGGGCGTTTCACCATGTGCAACATGGCTATCGAAGCTGGGGCTAAGGCCGGCATCTGCAGGGTGGATGAGAAAACCCTGGATTATGCTCGACCTCGCGCCCGGCGTCCTTATGTCGTCTTCCAGCCCGATGATGATGCCGAATACGCTGCGGTCATAGAATACGATGTCTCGCAGATCGAGCCTCAGGTTGCCTTCCCCCATCTCCCCTCCAACACCAGGCCGATAAGCCAGGCAGGTGAAATCAAGCTCGACCAGGTGGTCATCGGCAGCTGCACCAACGGTCGCCTCGAGGACTTAAGAATTGCTGCTGAAATACTGAAGGACAAGCAGATAAACAAGAATCTGCGCTGCATAGTCATCCCCGGCACGCAAGGGGTTTACCTCAATGCCCTGAGAGAGGGACTGATCGAGAGTTTCATAAAAGCCGGGGCTGCGGTCAGCACCCCCACGTGTGGCCCCTGCCTGGGCGGCTATATGGGCGTTTTAGCCCTTGGTGAAAGATGCCTTGCCACCACCAACCGCAACTTCGTGGGCAGAATGGGCAGCCCCAAGTCTGAGGTCTATTTATGTAACCCCGCTGTGGCGGCAGCAAGCGCCGTCTTGGGGAGGATAGGGGGGCCGGAGGAGATCATCCATCGAGACTAAAAAGGAAAGCAACCTGCTTACGGTGTAATTTATTGGGGAGAGAAAGGGAATAGGTATGGAAAAGCTGTTAGCACAAGCGATAAGATTAGTTGATTTGGTGGATTATCAAGAGGGCTCTATAGTGAGTCGAACGATAATTGATAAAAAGATGGGGACGGTAACCCTTTTCGCTTTTGATGAGGGGCAAGGATTGAGTGAACATACGGCACCATTTGACGCCTTAGTTTATCTTCTTGATGGTGAGGCAGAAATCACTATCTCTGGCAAACCTGTTCGCTTGAGGGAAGGTGAAATGGTTATAATGCCAGCCAATCAGCCACATGCTCTGAGAGCAGTAAAGAAATTCAAGATGGTTTTGACAATGATACGATCTTAAGGTGAAAAGTTAGCCCATTAGCAGTAAGAACATTAGACAGAATTCGTAATTTTTAAGGACACATTGCCATGGGTAAAGCTCACAAATACGGCGACAATATAGATACCGATGTCATCATCCCGGCGCGGTATCTCAATGTCTCAGACCCCGCTGAGCTGGCAAAGCACTGCATGGAGGACATCGATGGCGAGTTTATCTCGCGAGTTCAGCCCGGGGACATCATCTTGGCCGGGGCTAACTTCGGCAGCGGCTCCTCCCGGGAGCATGCTCCCATCGCCATCAAAGCTGCGGGCATCAGCTGCGTCATCGCCGAGAGCTTCGCCCGCATCTTCTTCCGCAACGCAGTGAATATCGGCCTGCCCATCCTGGAATGCGCAGAGGCTGTAGAGAAAAGCGACCCCGGCGATAGCTTGGAGGTTGAGCTCACCACAGGGCAAATCGAAAACGCGACCAAAGGGCTCAGCTTCAGAGCCAAGCCCTATCCCGACTTCATGCTCGGCATCATCTCCGCCGGGGGGCTTGTGGAATATACCAAACAGAGAATAACAAGGGGGTTATAGTGAAATTTGAGCTTGCCATTCTCCCCGGAGACGGCATCGGACCCGAGGTAGTAGCTGAGACGGTCAAGGTTCTCCAGGCTATCAGCAGCCGCTTCGGTCATGAATTCGACCTCCATTATGGGGACATCGGCGGCATAGCCATCGATAGATATGGGGTCGCCTTGACTGCGGAGACCTTGAGCCTGTGCCAAAGCTGTCATGCGGTGCTCCTCGGCGCCGTAGGTGGTCCCAAGTGGGATGACCCTCTGGCTAAGGTCCGCCCTGAGGATGGGCTTCTTGGCTTGCGCAAGGGACTCAGGCTCTTCGCCAACCTGCGCCTGGTCAAGGTGCTGCCCATTCTGGTCAATTCCACAACCATCAAGCCCGAGGTCATCGAGGGCGTAGACCTAGTAGTAGTCCGCGAGCTCACCGGAGGGCTTTACTTCGGCAGGCCAAAAAAGCGGTGGCAAACCTCTCGCGGGCGACGAGCTGTCGATACCCTCTCCTACTCAGAACATGAAATCGAGCGCATCCTCTGCGTCGGCTTCGAGCTCGCTCGAAGCCGACGTAAAAAGCTGACTTCAGTGGATAAGGCCAATGTCCTCGAATCCTCCCGGCTGTGGCGCCAGCTGGCCATCGAGCTTGCGCCAAGATATCCCGACGTGGAGCTGGAACATTTGCTCGTTGATGCCTGCGCCATGAGGCTCATCCAGCGCCCGACCCAATTTGATGTCATCGTCACCGAGAACATGTTCGGCGATATCTTGACTGATGAAGCCTCCATGCTCGCCGGCTCCATGGGGATGTTGCCCTCGGCCAGCTTGGCCGGAATCCCCAAAGAGGGGCACCCTATCTTCGGCCTCTATGAACCTATTCATGGCAGCGCCCCCAGCCGGGCGGGGAAGAACATGGCCAACCCGATTGCCACCATCTTAAGCTTGGCCATGATGCTGCGCTACTCCCTGGGCCTGGGGGAAGAGGCAACAGCCGTGGAAGGGGCAGTAGGCCATGTCTTAGACCAGGGCTATCGCACCTATGATGTAATGGCATCGGGGATGACGTTAGTGGGCACCAGAGAGATGGGTGATTTAGTCAGCGCCGAGATAGTAGCTCAATCTCCATTATCACCGTGCTAAGCCTCTTTTTCTTGACAATGCTGAGCGCCTTGTATTAACATTTAGTCGAGGTCGTGCTAGACGGGGAGCTAGCGGTGCCCTGTACCCGCAATCCGCTATAGCGGGGTCGAATTCCTGCTCGAGATTGCGCCCTTTTGGGACTGCCTTTAGCAAATGGCGTTGAGGGTTGGGTCTTGCGCGGCAGAGCGTTATGAACCCCGTCAGGTCCGGGAGGAAACAGCGGTAAATAGCAATCTCTGGGTGCCGCAGGGTTGCCTAATTGGAGCCGGCTGATAAAGGTAAGCCAGGAGGGGAGATCGAAAGCGGGTGCACGACCTCATAGTTTGAGTCAATAAAGAAGTCACAAGCGTGGATCTGGGGCTAAGGGGTAAGACGGTAATCGTAACCGGCGGCGGCTCAAATATCGGTCGCGCTATCGCATTGGCCTTCGCCAAAGAAGGGGCCAATGTAGTAATCGCTGAAATAGATGAAAAGCAAGGGCAAAAAGTAGCTACCGAGGCCAAGGCTCAGGGAGGCAGTGCCATAGCAATCGAAACAGATGTCACTGACAACGAATCCGTGCAAGCAATGGTGAAAAAGACATTAGACCTGTTCGGGGAAATAGATGTCCTGGTTAATAATGTCGGCTGGACGTATGACCGATTGTTCATAGAAAAGCCGAGGGAGGAGTGGGAGAAGGAGATAAAGCTCAATTTTTGGAGCATGATAAACTGCACCAGGGCGGTACTGGACAACATGATAGAGCGACAGTATGGCAGGATTGTCAGCATCAGCTCCGATGCCGGTCGCATAGGCGGATTTAGAGAGGCTGTTTATGGCGGCTGTAAGGGCGCTGTCATCGCCTTATCTAAGTCCCTGGCCAGGGAATTAGGTCGTTACGGAATAAATGTTAACGTTGTCAGTCCCAGCACCACTATCCCGGAAAGCAGCGAGCATGTCGGCCCGGAGAGCATGTGGGCACCGGGGGGTCTGGAGTTCACGCCCGAGATACTGGAAAAGATGGCAAAGACATATCCATTACGCAGGCTGGGGAACCCAGAGGACATCGCCAATGCAGTGGTATTCCTGGCCTCGGATGCTGCCGCTTGGATCACAGGGCAGACCCTTAGCGTCGATGGCGGATACGCCATGATGTAATAATTCAACGAAAGGAGGGGTAAAATGGCACAAGCGCCGGAAAAAATTGAAACTTGGCAGATGGCAGAAGCCGGAGACCCGAAAGCTGGAACGCCGGGGAAACTGGCCAGGGTAACCATTGACATGCCCGAGATTAAACCAGGTGAGGTATTAGTCGAGGTCGCTGGCTGCGGGGTATGCCATACCGACTTGGGATACTTCTATGATGGCGTACCTACAGTGCAGAAGCCACCTCTCACCTTAGGGCATGAAATAAGCGGGACGGTTATCGCTGGAGACGAAGGGTGGGCTAGCAAGGAGGTCATTATCCCTGCAGTTATGCC
>JAUWZY010000016.1 GCA_030615045.1 Chloroflexota bacterium | reverse complement strand
TATGAGTAGGAGGAGACGATGATTATAGTTGAGCAACTGGTAAAACAATTCAATTCCCTCACCGCAGTAAACGGGATATCTTTTGAGGTCGGAGAGGGGGAACTGTTTGGCTTTCTGGGGCCCAATGGCGCCGGTAAGACGACCACAATAAAGATCCTCACCACCCTGCTCAAGCCCACCAGCGGCAGAGCAACGGTGGCAGGGTATGATGTGCTCAAGGAATTGGGCAAGGTGCGCAGTGTCATCGGGTACGTTGCCCAGGACATCAGCGTGGATGATAAGAGCACAGGACGGGAGAACTTGATGCTTCAGGGTCGTCTGCATCATATGGAGGGCAAGCTTTTGCGGCAAAGGGTGGATGAGCTTTTGGAACTGGTGGACCTTACCAGAGACGCTAAACGGTTAGCTGAAAACTATTCCGGCGGGATGCGCAAAAGGCTTGACCTGATCGCCGGGCTGGTTCACAGACCCAAAGTGCTGTTCCTGGATGAGCCTACCTTGGGTCTGGATCCACAGACCAGAGCCAGAGTGTGGAGCTACCTTCGTGAGCTAAACCAAAAGGAGGGAATAACTATATTACTCACCACTCATTATATGGAGGAGGCCGATGAGCTCTGCCACCGTGTGGCCATAATCGACCAGGGGGAGATCAAGACCTTGGGCTTTCCCAAGGTACTCAAGGACGAGATAGGCGGTGATTGCATTAACATAGGCTTCTCTGAGGAGCGCCTGATTGGGGAAAATGCCCTTGTAGAGACTGCTTTCCAGGCACTCCAGGGCCAGCCCTATATCCAGCGCATCGAGACTTTAGCGGATAGCGTTGCCGTTTACGTGGAGCGGGGAGAGGAAGTCATGCCCCGGATAATAGAGCTTCTGAGGGAGAACGGAATTGCGGTGAAAACAATGGCGCTATCGCGCCCCTCTCTTCAGGATGTGTTCTTAAAGCACACAGGTTCCACCATCCGCGATCGGGAGGCAAGCGCTGCCGAGCAGTTCCGTGAGCACTTAAAGAAAATAATGGGCAAAGGGAGGCGATAGATGAATGCCATTGCTGATACCTGGTATCTATTTGTCAGGAATTTGCGCAACTCCTTTCGCGTGCCCTTCATCTGGGTTATGGCTGTGGTCCAGCCCATTATCTGGCTGCTCCTGTTCAGCCAGTTGTTCAAAACTATAGTGACCATTCCTGGCTTCCCTTACGAGAACTACCTGGCCTACCTTGCTCCAGGGATTATCCTGATGACCTCGCTGTTTGGGGCAACCTTCTCCGGGATGGGCACGCTGGTGGATATAGACCTGAGCTACCTTAATAAAATGCTGGTGACGCCAGTGAGCCGAAACGCCATCATGCTGGGGCGGATGGGGGGAGATGTGGTGCGGGTAGTTGTTCAAGCTATCATCATCGTCCTGATTGCGCTCGCGATGGGGGTAGGATTCGCCACTGGCTTTCCCGGATTCATCACTGCCATCTTGCTCATCGCCTTATTGGTGATTGGCTTTGCCGGGCTCTCCAACATCTTGGCCCTCCGCATTAGAGACCACCAACTTTTCATTATGGTGATTAACTTCATTACCCTGCCCCTGATGTTTCTCAGCGATGCCATGATGCCTATGGAGCTGCTGCCCAGCTGGCTGCAGACGGTTGCCAAATACAACCCGGTCACCTATGCCGCTGATGGCATCCGAACCCTGATGAATACCGGCTTCGATGGCATTGTGCTCGCCAAGGCATTCCTCGTCCTTGGCGGAGTGGCCTTAGTTATGATGGGGATTGCAACCATCCTGTTCCGCAGGCGCCTGGTTTAGGTTTAGGTAGCGATTTTTTCTCGGCGGGAATCTCCGGTCAGCGCCAGGTGAGCAAAATTTGACAAAACGCTTGCCTTGCCGTCATAAACTGTAGTATAATCACACACTGGGGAGCGGGATGCAGGTTATTCTCACTAATTTCACTCCCGAGTCGGAGCGCGCCATTGCCGCAGCTGCTAAGCTTTCTACTTCCCAGCTAAGTGCTGTAGAACTAAAGCAGAGACTGAGCCCAGAGCAAATCGACAATCTTCTCAGTCAGCTTATCTCCTCAGGGCATCTGTCGCCCTTTGAGCATGCCAACTTCACCTTCGTCATCGACGGCATCTCCAGGGTAGCCAGCCATCAACTCGTCCGTCATCGCATTGCCAGCTACACTCAGCAAAGTCAAAGGTACGTCTCGCTGAGAAAGCTCAATTATGTGACCCCGGCAACCATCGGCGCCAAGCGGGAGCTGGAGGCTAAATACCGCGAGATGGTGCAAGCAGCCCATAAGCTCTACTGTGAGATGCTCGATGCCGGGGTTCCTGCTGAGGATGCTCGATATGTGCTCCCCAGCGCCATGGAGACCAAGCTGGTGATGACCATGAACGCTCGGGAGCTAATGCATGCCTGTTCTTTGCGGCTCTGCCTGCGGGCGCAATGGGAGCTGGTGGAGCTGTTCCAGAGGATTAAACAGGAGGTGGAAAAGGTGGCGCCGCGCCTCGGCGCCGAGCTCAAGCCCAAATGCTTCGCCTTAGGCTACTGCGATGAACGGCAAAGCTGTGGGCTATTTCCCACCTTAAAGGAAATCAAAGGCGGGGTTGCCACCTCTGCCAAATAAGGAGGTCGAAAATGACGGCAAAGATAATCTCAGGGACTGAAATATCAGCCCAAATCCGTGAGGAGCTTAAGGAAAAGGTCAAGGAACTCAAGGGGAAAGGGGTAACGCCAGGGCTGGTGATGGTGCGGGTCGGGGAGGACCCAGCTTCGGTATCCTATGTCAAGGGCAAGAGCAAGGCCAGCGAGGAGATTGGCATCTACTCGGAGACGATAGTATTCCCTGAGGATGCCAAGGAGGAGGAGGTTTTGGCCAAGGTCGAGGAGCTGAATAAAGACCTTAAATTTCATGGCATTTTGGTTCAGCTCCCCTTGCCCAAGCATATTGATACCAGCAAGGTGTTAAATACCATCGTGCCGGAGAAGGATGTTGATTGCTTCCACCCGGTAAATGTGGGCAAGCTTCTTATTGGCGAGCCGACTTTCATGCCCTGCACGCCACAGGGCGTCCAGCAGCTACTGGTGCGCAGCGGCTACGACCCCGGTGGCAAGCATGTGGTCATTTGTGGTCGGAGCAATCTCAATGGTAAACCGCTTGCCGCCATCCTGGTGCAGAAGAAGAGCGGCGCCAACGCCACAGTGACCATATGTCATACCGGAACCAAAGACCTGCCCTCGATAACGAGACAGGCGGATATCCTGGTTGCTGCTATGGGCGCCCCTAAGGCGATAACTGCGGATATGGTCAAAGAGGGGGTTGTAGTCATCGATGTCGGTGTCAACAGGATACCAGACGCAACTAAAAAGAGCGGCTTCAGGCTGGTGGGCGATACCGATTTCGATGCTATGATGGAAAAGGCAGAGGCTATCACCCCGGTCCCCGGTGGCGTGGGGCCGATGACAGTGACCATGCTCATGGCGAATACGGTCCGGGCTGCCGAGATGCAGTCTGGCTTAGCAAAATAGAACAAAAGAGAAAGGAGGAGGTCTATATGGCTTACGATGCGACAAAGATGAAGGATTGGCAGATTTCAGAAGCAGCGGAAGAAAATATGCCCACCCCTGATGAGTGGCGGGAAAGACTAAACCTGCAGAAGGATGAGATTATCCCCTTTGGGAGATTATGCAGGCTCGATTTCATGAAGATCATGCAGCGCCTCAAGGAAAAGCCGGACGGCAAGTATGTCGAGGTGACCGCGATCACCCCCACTCCGTTGGGGGAGGGGAAAACCACAACCACCATGGGGCTCTTGGAAGGACTGGGCAAGCGGGGAAAGAATGCAGGCGGCTGCATCCGCCAGCCCTCGGGTGGCCCCTCCATGAACATCAAGGGAACCGCCGCCGGCGGCGGCAATGCCCTGCTCATTCCCATGACCGAGTTCACCATGGGCCTCACCGGCGACATCAACGACATCGTAAATGCCCATAACCTGGCGATGGTCGCTCTTACCTCAAGAATGATGCATGAGCGCAACTACAACGACGAGCAACTGGCCAGGCTCACGGGGATGCGCCGCCTGGATATCGACCCCACCAGGGTGGAGATGGGCTGGGTTATGGACTTCTGCGCCCAAAGCCTGCGCAACATCATCATCGGTCTCGGCGGTCGCATGGATGGCTACGCGATGGAGTCCAAGTTCGGCATCGCCGTGAGCTCCGAGCTTATGGCTATGCTGTCTATTGTTAGGGACCTGGCGGATCTGCGTGAAAGAATGGATAACATCACCCTGGCCTTCGATAAGAGAGGCAATCCCGTTACCACGGGCGACCTTGAGGTGGGCGGTGCCATGACCGCCTGGATGCGTAACACCATCAATCCCACCCTGATGTACACCGTGGAGTATCAGCCCTGTATGGTGCATGCTGGACCGTTCGCCAACATCGCCGTGGGACAGTCCTCCATCATCGCTGACCGCATTGGGCTGAAGATGTTTGACTACCATGTAACCGAGAGCGGCTTCGGCGCAGACATCGGCTTCGAGAAGTTCTGGGACGTCAAGTGCCGCCTGAGTGGACTCAAGCCACATGTGTCGGTGCTCACCACCACTATCCGGGCACTGAAGATGCACGGCGGCGGACCCAAGGTAGTAGCTGGTCTACCCTTGCCTGATTCCTACGCTAAAGAGGATCTCGGACTCTTGGAAAAGGGCATGTCCAACATGGTGCATCACATCAATATCATCAGAACCTCGGGCATCAACCCGGTGGTATGCATCAATAGCTTCCACACCGACACCAAGGATGAGATCGCCATGGTGCGAAAGGCAGCCGAGGCGGCAGGGGCACGCTGTGCCGTATCTACCCATTGGGCTGACGGCGGCGACGGTGCCCTGGAGCTGGCCGATACCGTGATGGAAGCCTGCGAACAGGAGAGCGAATTCAATTTCCTGTATCCTCTGGAGGTGAAACTGCGGGAGCGGGTAAACAAGATAGCCAAAGTGGTCTATGGTGCCGATGGCGTGGCCTGGACCGCCGATGCCGAGGCTAAAGCTAAGATGCTGGAGGGTGATTCCAAATATGATGATTACGCCACCATGATGGTGAAGACCCACTTGAGTCTCACTCACGACCCAGCCGTGAAGGGGGTGCCCAAGGGATGGAGCTTGCCCATCCGCGATGTGTTGATCTACTCCGGCGCCAAGTTCCTCTGCCCCTGCGCCGGCACCATCAGTCTGATGCCAGGAACCAGCTCCAATCCGGCATTCAGAAAGGTGGATGTGGATACAAAGACCGGTAAAGTGCAGGGACTTTTCTAAAAATACAGGGTTGGTTGCTCAGGGGTGCTATTTATTCGACGAAGTGCCCGAGCCCGAGGTTGACTTGATGCCGGGAAAGCGGTATGATGATAAACGCTTCCTGGTGGCTGGAGCGGGGTGGCTCCACCCGTTTCCATCCCGAACACGGAAGTGAAACGCCCCAGCGCAGACGATACTGGGGGGGCAGCCCCTTGGGAAAATATGCCGCTGCCAGGAAGCAAATTCCGGTTTTGACCTTTTCTTGTCATTGGTGTATAATTAATATCAGTCCGAGGGCATGGAGTGGGGATGGCTAACCGATTTGATAAGTTCACGGAGCGGGCGCGAAAGGTTCTGGCACTGGCCCAGGAGGAAGCACAGCGCTTTAACCACAACTATATCGGCCCGGAACATATACTATTAGGTTTGATTCGCGAGGACAGTGGGATCGGAGCTAAGGTCCTGTCCAATCTGGGCGTGGAGCCGAATAGGGTGCGGGCTGCCGTTGAGTTCATCATGGGTCGTGGTGAAAGTCCTGCCCGTGGCGAGGTCGGGCTCACCGCAAAGGCCAAGAAGGTGATAGAACTGGCGGTGGATGAGGCTCGCAGCTTTGGTCATAGTTATATCGGCACCGAGCATCTCCTCATCGGATTATTGCGTGAGGGCGAGGGGATAGCATCAGGTGTCTTAGAGAGCCTTGGGGTCACTCTGGAGAAAGTTCGTGCCGAAACCACCCGGCTGCTCAGTCAAAGTGCGTCTCACCCTCGCCCCGGGGAGCGAGCTTCTACTCGAACGCCTACTTTAGACCAGCTGGGTATAGACTTGACCGCAGCCGCAGCCGCGGGGAAGCTGGACCCGGTTATCGGGCGGCAGCGCGAGATCGAGCGTGTAACCCAGATCCTGAGCCGACGGACTAAGAACAACCCGATCCTTATCGGCGAGCCCGGGGTGGGCAAGACCGCTATTGCTGAGGCCATTGCCCATCGCATTGCTGCTGGTGAGGTTCCGGAGACGCTGCGGGGCAAGAGGCTGTTAACCCTCGATATCGGGGCCCTTGTCGCTGGGACCAAGTATCGTGGTGAATTTGAGGAGCGGCTGAAGAAGGTCCTTGATGAGATAAAGACGGCGGGTAATTGCATGCTTTTTATTGACGAGGTTCATACCCTCGTTGGCGCCGGCGCTGCCGAGGGCGCTGTTGATGCCTCCAGTATCCTTAAGCCCCACCTGGCTCGGGGGGAGCTACAATGCATCGGGGCTACTTCAGGCGATGAGTATCGCAAGCACTTCGAGAAGGATGCCGCCTTAGAGCGCCGCTTTCAGCCGATCTTGGTTGAGGAGCCATCGGTGGAGGAAACCATCGACATCCTACGTGGCATCAAAAGTCGCTATGAAGACCATCACCGCCTGACCATCAGCGATGAGGCGTTAAAGACCGCAGCCTCATTAGCAGCTCGCTATATCACAGATCGCTTCCTCCCTGACAAGGCTATCGACCTCATCGATGAGGCCGCCTCTCGGGTTCGGATCAAGCACTTTGCCCCTCCTCTGTCCCTTTCCGAGACGACCAAGGCCTTAGAGCTGGTGCGTAGGGAGAAGGAACAGGCGATCTCAGAGCAGCAATATGAATATGCTGCTGAGCTGCGGCAGCGGGAGCTGGGTGTCACTGAGAAGTTGGATAAATCGGAATCGGAATGGCAGGAGGAACAGAGTCTGGGAGCGCTGGTTGTTACTGCGGAGAACATCTCTGAGGTGGTTAGCATGTGGACCGGGATCCCGGTGACGCAACTGACCAGCGATGAGACCAGCCGCCTTTTGCATATGGAGGAGGCGATTCACAAGCGCATCGTGGGCCAGGATGAGGCCATCGTCCTCGTCTCCAAGGCGGTGAGGCGGGCTCGCGCCGGAATCAAAGACCCAAGACATCCCATCGGTGTTTTTATCTTCATGGGTCCCACCGGGGTTGGCAAGACGGAATTGGTGCGGGCTTTGGCTGAGTTTATGTTTGGTTCTGAAGATGCCCTGGTCAGGCTCGATATGTCTGAGTTTATGGAGCGGCACACCGTGGCTCGCCTCGTCGGTGCTCCTCCCGGCTATGTCGGCTATGAGGAGGGAGGGCAATTGACCGAGGCAGTGCGCCGCAAGTCCTACTCAGCGATCCTGCTCGATGAGATCGAGAAGGCGCACCCCGACGTATTCAACATCCTGCTCCAGATCTTCGATGATGGGCACCTCACCGATGCCAAGGGGCGACGGGTCGATTTCCGCAATACCATTATCGCCATGACCAGCAACATCGGGGCTGAGCTGATCAGAAAGGAGAGCACCATTGGCTTCGTCAGCCGCACCGATGAGAGTAAAGCGGCACAGCTCTCCTATGAGAAGATGAAGGAGAAGCTGCTCGAGGAGCTGAAGAAAACCTTCCGCCCTGAATTCCTCAACCGCATCGATGGCGTGGTCGTGTTTCACGCTTTGTCCAAAGAGCATATCTGTCAGATTGTGGACCTCATGCTGGCTCAGATAAGGGTGCAGCTTGTGGAAAAGGAAATCCAGCTTGAGGTCACCGATGCCGGGAGGAGTCTGCTGGCGGATAAGGGCTATGACCCAACCTTTGGCGCTCGTCCGTTGCGGCGTGTGCTTCAAAACGTGGTGGAAGACCCGCTCTCGGAAGCCATCCTCGCCGGGCAGTTCAAGCCCGGGGATACAGTAGTCATCGACTGCGAAGGGGAAGAGATCATATTGCGCTCGGCGGCTCTCGCTGGCGCAACATCGTGATCGGCAATTCCTCTGTCTGTACAGGGAAGCCAAAGGCTTCCCTTTTTGCTATAATAAGGGCAAATTAAGCCATGACTAAGGCGCGAACTGTTTTCGTCTGCCAGAATTGCGGTAATGAAAGCCCCAAGTGGCTGGGGCGCTGCCCCGACTGCAATCAGTGGAATACCTATGTTGAGAGAGTTCTGAGTCCCATCAGCGCAGCCAAAGCAAAGCCAATAGCTCAGGAATTATCTCGGGTTTCCATTGAGGGCTTTCCCCGCTTGGTTCTCCCCTTCTCCGAATTCAATCGGGTGTTGGGCGGCGGCATTGTCCCCGGCTCCTTGGTCCTCATCGGCGGCGACCCCGGGATCGGTAAATCAACCCTCCTCCTTCAGGTGGCGGGCATGGTGGCGCAAGAAGGGGGTGAGGTGCTCTATGTCTCCGGAGAGGAATCAGTTCCTCAGATAAGGCTCAGAGCTGAGCGCTTGGGGCTTGTCGGGGATCGGCTTTACCTTCTGCCTGAGACCGCTGTGGAAAACATCTTGGAGTATGGCCAAGAGCTATTGCCACAGCTTATGGTCATTGACTCCGTTCAGACGGTTTATCTCGAGGGCTTGGCCTCGGCCGCAGGCAGCGTGGGCCAGCTGCGGGAGTGCACCCTAAGGCTGATGCAGTGGGCCAAATCGAGTGGAGTCTCCGTCCTCCTTGTCGGCCATGTGACTAAGGATGGAACCATCGCCGGACCACATGTCCTGGAGCATATCGTCGATGTCGTGCTCTATTTAGAGGGTGAGCGCTTCAGCTCCTTTCGGCTTCTGCGCGGGGTCAAGAACCGCTTTGGCTCGACCAACGAGGTTGGCATCTTTGAGATGAGAGACAGGGGTCTGGTTGAGGTGGATAATCCATCGCAGGCTTTTCTGTCCCAGCGAGCGGAGAGCGCCATCGGCTCGGTCATCGTCCCTACTCTGGAGGGGACGAGGCCCCTGCTGGTAAAGATTCAAGCCCTGACCAGCCCCACGAGCTTTGGGTTTCCCCGGCGCACCGCTAACGGGGTCGATTTCAATCGACTGCTCTTGATCGCTGCCGTGCTCAATAGGCGAGCTGGAGTCCCTCTTTCTAATCAGGATATCATTGTCAATGTGGTCGGTGGCATCAAGATCAGCGAGCCGGCGGCAGACCTCGGCATTGCCCTGGCTATCGGTTCCAGCTTCCGTGGCAGAAGGGCAAAGCCCAACATGGTGGCCATAGGGGAGGTGGGGTTGAGCGGGGAGCTGAGAGCGGTATCTCAGCTTGAGAGGCGCCTCGCTGAGGCGGCTAAACTTGGATTTGATGCCTGCCTCCTCCCGGCAGCAGCCCAGACAGGGCTTCCCTCTCTCCCTATCGAGCCCATCGCGGTCAGCTCACTTTCTCAGGCGCTGAAGGTGGCCTTAGCTTAGCCTTGCCACCCCTAAACATAAACTCCTGGTCAAATGTTGCCCCAATTCCTTACCGATGCTACAATAGAGCGACAAGGGAGATAATTTGTCCCGCGCAAGGGATATGCGGCTGGCACAGTAAAGATTTGGAGGTTATCGAGAGTGGGGAAGGTAGTTTTAGCATACAGCGGCGGACTTGACACCTCGGTAGCTATCAGGTGGATCGGGGAAAAGTACGGCTTGGAGGTCATCGCCTTAACTGTCGATATCGGCGTGGAGAAGGATTTCGCCTCGATCAAAGAGCGGGCGCTCAACGCCGGGGCGATAAAATCCATAGTGCTCGATGCCAAGGAGCAGTTTGTCAAATACTTCGTCTTCCCTGCGCTCAAGGCGGATGCCATCTATGAGGGAAATTATCCCTTAGCCACAGCCCTTGGCCGACCGCTTATCGCCAAGCTGCTTGTGGATACCGCTCATCAGGAAGGCGCTTCTGCGGTAGCTCATGGCTGCACCGGGAAGGACAACGACCAGGTGAGATTCGATGTCAGCGTCGCCGCCCTCGACCCTGAGCTCGAGATCATAGCCCCGGCTCGGGAGTGGGGCATGACGCGGGAGCAGGAAATCGCCTATGCCCAGCGCCACGCCCTGCCCATAGCGGTGACCTCGGAGAGCCCCTATTCCATCGATGCCAACCTCTGGGGCCGGAGCATCGAGTGTGGTGTCCTGGAGGACCCCTGGATTGAACCACCCGAGGAGGTCTTTGCCTGGACCAGGTCGGTCAATGATGCCCCTGACAAGCCCCGCTATGTTGAGATCGGGTTTGACAAGGGGATTCCCGTAAGCCTCAATGGGGAGGAGATGGGCGGGGTTTCGCTCATCAATGAGCTGAACAGCCTCGCCGGGGAGCATGGCGTCGGTCGCATCGACCATGTGGAAAATCGCCTGGTGGGCATAAAGTCGAGGGAGGTCTATGAGGCGCCGGCGGCAACCGTGCTCTTGAAGGCACACCGGGCGCTGGAGGATATGACACTGTCTAAAGGTCAGCTCCGATTCAAGGAGAGGGTGGCTCAGGAATATGCCGACCTCATCTATAATGGGCTGTGGTATAGCGCATTGCATCAAGACCTTGCCACCTACGTTGAGAGCACGCAGCGGTTTGTCACCGGGACGGTCCGGCTGAAGCTTTTTAAGGGGAATTGCACTGTAGTGGGGCGCAAATCACCGAAGTCGCTTTACAGTTTGAGCCTGGCCACCTATGATAAGGGCGACATCTTTGACCAGAGCGCCTCGCCGGGCTTCATCCACATCTGGGGTCTGCCGATAAGGACTCAGGCTCAGATTCAGGGGCAGCCAGAGATCGGGGAGGCAGATAAATAAAGGGGACATTGTGGGGGAAACATGGAAGGCGACTTTGAGGTTGTATGGTTGCATTTGCTCCAAATGTGTCATGATAGAAAACGTGATAAGAAACCAATATGCACGCTGGTGCAAAATGCCAAGCACGATGTTGTAGATGTTAGTGAGGCAAAGGTAACTGTGTGGGTGGAAAGAAGCGAGAAATTGTGGTTTTTGCGGAAGGCTCAGTTTAAACGAGCGTGGAAGAAACTGAAAGCAACTGGCGAAGAGGGAACCGACCTGCCCAACACGAACTGGATAGTGAAAGTAATGCTCGCATACCTACCAAACGTGGAGTACCAACTTGGTGAGCGGAACAAGCGAATATGGTTTCTGAAGCCGCATGATACCCACCGAATTGGTACTCGAAAAAGGTTTGGCCAAAACTACGAGGAAGACCCAGACTGCTGAGACTGAGAAATGGAACCATTGCGCAGCCGATTTCAAAAAGATGCCGATAAAGGGGCAGAGGCTTACGCTGCCTCTATTCCCTTCGACCAGCGCCTGTATGAGGAGGACATTAAGGGGAGCATCGCCCACGCCAGGGCGCTGGCAAAGGCAGGCATCATCTCAGAAAAAGATGCTGAGTTTATCATCATGGGCTTGTCCTCGATCAGGGAGGAGATCGAGCGGGGCCAGTTTCAATTCAAGCCCAAGCTTGAGGATATCCACATGAATATCGAGGCTCGGCTTTTTGAGAAAATAGGCTATGTAGCCGGGAAGCTCCACACCGCCCACTCCCGAAATGACCAGATAGCCCTGGACTTGAGGCTTTTCGCTAAGGAAGCTAACTCGGAGACCATCGCCAGGCTCAAGGAACTTCAACGAGCGCTCCTGGACTCGGCCGAGGGGAATTTGGATGTGATCATCCCCGGCTATACTCACCTCCAGCATGCTCAGCCCGTTCTCCTGGCTCACCATCTGTTAGCCTATTTCCAGATGCTTGAGCGTGATGTGGCGCGCTTCCGAGGATGTCTCGAGCGCACCGATGTCCTGCCCCTGGGCAGCGGAGCACTGGCCGGGGTCTCCTATCCCATCGACCGCTCCTTCTTAGCCGAGGAGCTCGGCTTCAGCAGGATCAGCCAAAACAGCATCGATGCCGTCTCCGACCGCGATTTCATCGTGGAATACCAGGCGGCAGCGGCCATGACCATGATGCACCTTTCCCGATTCGCCGAGGAAATAATCCTCTGGTCTTCGTCTGAGTTTGGCTTTGTTGAGGTCGATGATGCCTATGCCACCGGCTCGAGCATCATGCCGCAGAAGAAAAACCCCGATGTCGCCGAGCTTGCCCGGGGAAAGACGGGTCGGGTTTATGGCAACCTTATGGGCATCCTGACCACATTGAAGGCGTTGCCTCTCTCTTATAACCGTGACCTGCAAGAGGATAAGGAGGGCTTCTTCGACACCGTAGATACCTTGCTTTCCACCCTTGATGTTTGCGCCGGGATGGTGCGGACGCTTCGAGTCCATGGCGAGCGCACCAGGGAGGCCGCCGCGGAGGGTTACATCTTAGCCACAGACATCGCCGACTATCTGGTGAAGAAGGGCATTCCCTTCCGCCAAGCCCATACCATAGTTGCTGAGCTTGTCCGTTATGCTATGGATCAAGGGAAGACCTTTGGCCAGCTCAGCCTCGATGAATACCAGAGATTCTCGCCTCTTTTCGACCAGGATGTTCGCTCCATCACCTTAGAATCATCCCTTGCTGCCCGCAATCTCCCCGGCGGCACCGCGCCCGAGCAGGTAGAGCAGGCGCTGAGGATGGCGAGGAGGTTACTCGATGTCTAAGACGATTGAACAAATACTCCTCGTTATGAGGGCGATGAGAGAGGACCCCACGGTCAGGGATGTTTATCCTATCTCTGATCGACGCAACAAGGCTACTGCCATTGTCGCTGAGCTGTATGAAGTTAAACCTGAAACAATTCGTGATAAATATACAAGAAGGCTTGGGCTCAACACAGATGAGTTTGATGATTTACTAAGTAAATTATTTCAAAGTGGGGATAAAAGCATATTCCGGCTACTCAGGCAGCAGCCTGTCGATGCTAAAGATGAAGTCGCCATATCCGAATTAGAGATACGGTGGAGAGAGCAAACGAAAATTAAGATGGCCCCTTCCATCCTATCGGCTGACTTCGCCCGGCTGGGGCAGCAGGTAGTCGAGGCCACCGAAGCCGGCGCCGACTATATCCACGTCGATGTCATGGACGGTCATTTTGTGCCCAATATCACCATTGGCGCCCCTGTGGTACAGGCAATTCGCCCCTGTACCTCGGTTCCCTTGGATGTGCACCTCATGGTTGAGTCCCCGGAG
>JAUWZY010000051.1 GCA_030615045.1 Chloroflexota bacterium | reverse complement strand
TCTGTTCTACTCCGAGATGCGGGAGTTCGTTCGCCGCTCAGACCGTGAGCTAATAAGTAAGATAATCGAAGAGGAGAGGTCTCACCTGAGGCAGCTATCCGAGCTCAGGGAAAGCCTGAGCAAGAGGTGACAGGTGTTCATTAACTCCGGTAGGGATTAAGGGCATTCAACTAAAAGAGCGTAAAAATGGCAGATAGCAAATTAAAGAATATAGGAGAGGGAATAGCTGGAGCGGCTGCCCTTCTGACGCCCTTTTTCCGACCCTGGTACCGCAAGTGGGGAGCGACCGATGCCGAGGTTCACCGGTCGCTGCCGGGTGATGACCTGGTGCCGCACCCGAAGGGGGACTATACCCACGCCATCACCATTCGAGCTTCCGCCGCCGATATCTGGCCATGGCTGGTGCAGATGGGACAGGGCCGTGGCGGGTTCTACAGCTACGAATTGCTTGAGAACTTGGTTGGCAGTGATATTCACAACGCGGATCGGATCATCCCAGAGTTTCAGCACCTGGAGGTCGGGGACAGCGTGCGGATGCATCCCAAGAGCGGCTACCCGTATGTGGTTGCTGCCATCGAGCCGGGCCGGGCGCTTGTCCTCCAGACCAGAGTGGACACGCAAACCGGAAAAACCTTCGAACTCACTGGCACGATGCCGAAAAGGTACCTTAACTTTAGCTGGGTGTTCTTTTTGGACGAGCTCAACGAAGGACCCACGCGGCTGGTCAGCCGATCTCGAAACGACTGGAACCGGAGTTTCAAAAATGCGCTGGTGTTCGGTGTCTTTGGACCGATCAGTCTCGTGATGGATCGGAAGATGCTGCTGGGCATCAAGCAGCGGGCAGAGCCGTCAGCCGGCGGTGAGCGAAGTCCTGAGCGCACTGAGGAGGTATGATTGAGAGTTCTGGGGATTATGGGCAGCCCGAGGATAAAAGGCAATACCGATCTGCTGCTGGATGAGGCTTTGAAGGGGGCGCAAAGTCAGGGGGCAGAGGTGGAAAAGATCATAGTAGATAAGCTCAAGATAGCCCCCTGCCGAGAATACTATGGCTGCCTGAAGGATGGCAATTGCGTCATAAGAGACGACATGGATGACATATATCCCAAGCTCCTCGAAGCTGATGGGGTAATAGTCGCCTCGCCGATGTTTTTCTATGGGCTCACCAGTCAGGTTAAGGCGCTCATCGATCGTTGCCAGGCGCTGTGGGCGAGAAAATACATCCTCAAGCAGAACCTGCCCGATTCTGGGAGAAAGGGGGTGTTTATCGCTGTCGGCGCCACCAGGGGCAAAAAACTGTTTGACGGGTCGATATTAACGGTGAAATACTTCTTCCAAGCCATTGGCGTCAAGTATGTCGATGAGCTTCTCGTCCGGGGCGTAGATAAGAGAGGCGAGATCAAGCAGCACCCAACCGCACTCTGGGACGCCTTTGAACTGGGCAGGAGGCTAGCTCAAAAATAGAGTCCCTCACTTAACGCTGTCCCATCGGATGAGGAACTGTAAAAGGGGCAACACAAATCACCAGAGGAGGTAAGAATGGCTTACGCTGCTAAGGACTACAGTAGCTTGATCGGGATGAAGGGTTTTAGCGAGACATTGCTTAATAATCACTTCACCCTCTATCAGGGCTATGTAACCAATACCAATAAGCTGTTGGACTCGCTTGCGGCCATGCTCAAGGAAGGCAAGGTGGCAACCCCGGAATACGCCGAGCTGAAGCGTCGGTTCGGCTTTGAGTTCAACGGCATGCGCTTCCACGAGTATTACTTCGAAAACCTCGGCGGCAAGGGGGCACTGGACAAATCAGGCAAGCTGGGCAAGAAGCTGGCCGAGGAGTTCGGCAGCTGCGAGGATTGGGAACGGGATTTCAGGGGCACCGCCTCAATGCGGGGGATTGGCTGGGCTATCCTGTATCAGGACAACATAACCGGCAGGCTAATAAACCAGTGGATCAATGAGCATGAGACCGGCCACCCCGCAGGCTGCACCCCACTTTTGGTGCTGGATGTCTTCGAGCATGCCTTTATGATCGACTACGGGCTGAAGCGAGCCGACTATATCGAGGCTTTCTTCACCAACATCAACTGGAGCGCAGTTGAGGCCCGCCTCAGGTAAGTGGCTCCGCCGCCAAGCTGAAGCATAAGTCTGGAGTGATGGCTTAGTTCTACGAGGGGGTGGTTCTTATGTGCTGAAACAACGAAGTTTTTACAGGAGGCTGAAACAAAAACAGAGGAGGTAAAAGCATGACTGTCATTGAAGAAGTGCTCAAGTCCAACGAAAGCTATGCCAAGGGCTTTACTCTGGGGGATCTTCCTATGCCGCCGGGTCGCAAACTGGCGATCGTCGCCTGTATGGATGCCAGGCTGACGGTGGAGGAAATGCTTGGTCTTAAAACCGGCGATGCTCACATCATCCGCAATGCGGGCGGCATTGTCACTGCAGATGCCCTGCGCTCGCTCATTATCTCTCATCACCTGCTGGGCACGCAAGAGTTCATCATCATTAATCACACTGACTGTGGGATGTTGACTTTCAAAGATGAGGAACTGCGTGCCAAGCTCCAGCGGCAGACGGGCACTGCAACCGTGGTGCCGTCTCACTTCCACGCCTTCAGTGACGTAGCAGAGAATGTCCGCCAGCAGATGCAGAAAATAAAATCGCATCCCTGGATTCCCGAACACATTCCGGTCAGGGGATTCGTTTACGATGTGAAGACCGGCAGGTTGACTGAGGTTTCCGCCTAAGGCATGTCCAGAGATGGCTTAGTTCTCGGGAAAGGGGGGGTTCTTATATGTAG
The DNA here is from genome assembly GCA_030615045.1 of Chloroflexota bacterium. Lineage (GTDB taxonomy): Bacteria > Chloroflexota > Dehalococcoidia > SZUA-161 > JAUWZY01 > JAUWZY01. Next base: position 3,848 of record JAUWZY010000051.1, on the reverse strand, counting down.
AAGTCGGGAAGCTTCTGTAGCAGGCCGAGAGCAAAAAAAGGAGGTGAAACAAAATCGCAGAAAGAGTATGTCCAGCATGCGGTTGTGCGGTTGCTGCGCTATTATCCAATAATCTGAGAAAAGGAAATAGGGCAGCAGAGAGCACCCGCTGGTTAATCAAACTGCTTCTCAGAGACAGAAAATTCAAAAAGGAGGTCTAAAATGGAGGAGTCGAAACAGGAAATCCGTCTCCCTCGGCTGGGTGAGCCGGCACCTGACTTCGAAGCGCCGACCACTCACGGCACCATCAGGCTGGATGATTACAAGGGGAGCTGGCTGGTCCTCTTCTCTCATCCGGCGGATTTTACTCCTGTGTGCACAACGGAGTTTATGGCGTTTGCGGAGATCTATGAGGAACTGCAGAAGCGCGGGGTGGAGCTGCTGGGGATAAGCGTCGACAGCATTACCTCCCACATTGCCTGGGTGCGGAACGTAGAGGAAAAGGCAGGCGTTAAGATCCCTTTCCCCATCATCGCCGACCTGAACAAGGAAGTAGCGGGGCGCTTCGGCATGGTGCACCCGGGCCAGAGCAAGACCGAGACGGTGAGATGTGTGTTCGTGATCGATCCCAATCAGATTGTGAGGGCGATGATATACTACCCACTCACCACCGGGAGGAACATGGCGGAGGTTTTAAGGCTGATAGATGCGCTGCAAACCATCGACCAGCACGGGGTAGCTACTCCGGCAAACTGGAAGCCTGGTGACATGGTGATTGTGCCGCCGCCGAACACTCAGGAGATGGCAAAGGAAAGGCTGAAGCAGAGATACGAGTGTGTAGACTGGTATTTCTGCAAGAAGAAGCTCTAACACATTGCTACATCCAAAGCAGATAACGGAGTCTGGCTTTGCAACAGCGACCGAGCCCGCGAAGGAATTGAACTCCGCGGAAAACAACGGCAGGGGGTGTATTATGGGATGCATTAGCCCCGATGGCACACCGACGGAATCGGGCAAAAAGATGTTACTTGCCCTGCAAAAGGGACTCAGGTCACCCCAAGATATAGCCAAGGAAACTGGGCTCCCGCTCTTTCGGGTGAGAAGTGGACTCAGGGACATTGCGGTGGCAGGTCTCGCCGAGCAGAAGGACGATAGCTACGAGCTTTCGCCCAAGGGGACTGAACTGGTGGCTTCATTGCTGTAGCCAGATTGAGCAGTCGATTGCGTGGCAGGCCTGGCAAAATGAACACTAGGCTTGCCGAACCGGTGGGTGCGCCTGCCCTTGACGTCATCTTTCTCTATGAATTTTCACTCTGCGGGCCAAATTTGCAGACGGCAGGGCACGGCTGAAGGAGCTCGAAGGCTCGAAGTAGTTACACAAAACGAAAGGAGGTGAAGCCATGAGACTCAAAGACAGGGTAGCCATAATAACTGGGGCTGGCTCCGGGATCGGGAGAGCCGCCGCCCTGCTCTTTGCTCGAGAAGGTGCCAGGGTTGTTGTGGCCGATTATGCCGCTGAAGGTGGCGAGGAAACGGTTAGGCTGATAAAGGAGGCTGGCGGGGAAGCTACTTTTGTCAAGGTGGATGTCTCCAAGGCAGCTGACGTCCAGAGAATGGTAAAGGCAGCGATTGATAGCTACGGCAAGCTGGACATCCTGTACAATAACGCTGGCATAGAAGGGCCCTGGGCTCCTACTGAGGATGTCTCTGAGGAGGATTGGGATCGGGTGCTCTCGGTAAACCTTAAGGGCGTGTTTCTCGGCTCCAAGTATGCTATCTTTGAGATGCTCAAGCAGGGTAGAGGGGTGATTATCAATACCGCATCCATCGCGGGGCTGATCGCCATCACCAACATGCCAGCCTATTGTGCCTCAAAGGATGGCATTGTGCAGCTGACCAAGGCTATGGCACTGGAATATGCCGCCAAGAGGATTCGTATCAATTGTATCTGCCCTGGTGCCATTAGGACCCCGATGTTCGATCGGCTAACCCTGGACAAGGTGGAAACCGAGAAGGCATTCTGCGATGGACATCCTATAGGTAGATGCGGCACTCCGGAGGAGATAGCTTACCCCGCCTTGTATCTGGCCTCGGATGAATCGTCTTTCATCACTGGCACAGCGATGGTGGTTGACGGGGGTTGGACAGCTCAATAACTCGATATGAACGAACTGGAAGCGCTGAACCTCGCCCGAGAGGAGCACAGATGGACGGGGATATATGGACCACCGCCCGGGGAAGCAGTCATCCTTTAGCCCAACTTGAGGGCAAGCCGCTTGCCGATGCCACTGTAGAAATAATGCTGGGGCCCAAAAATCGCTTTGGAGCGCGTTATTTCCAGATAACATTGAGAGACAGAACCGGCAAAGCAAGTCAACCCTTCTTGCTGGCTCTGCACCACTCTGGACCATATCCAAGCTACAACTGGATAGAGGTCATTAATCTCGGTTTCACAGAGCGAGAGATTGCTCTCTCAGAAACAGACTTGGAGAACCTTTTTCGCTACCTCTCGGACTTGATCCCGTCCGGTGGACACATGATGGTAGAATATGAGAGTGAGGTGTGGGAGGAGACCAGGCTCTCCATAGAGTGCGGCATTCCCCCCATAGCTATACCCCTGGGAAGCATGCTGTTTCGTGTGGGCTGCGGTGTCGCCTTCAAGGACTGGTATTTTGCCGAGGGAGGTAGCGAAGGCCCCAGAAAGTTGATGGGATATAAAGCTCTAAATGAGGAGCATCGCCGTGCCAGAGCAGATGAGATGACAGCAGAACTTCGCTCCTTTATCCACAGCGAAAAGCAGCCTATCTGCCACCAGCTTTGGGAAGCGGCGCAGAAGAGGGCAGCGCAGATCCTCCCCCTCCTTTCCGCAGATGGTATGTGAAGATGGATGCAACCTTATTTCAGGGGATAGTTTCACTGCCGCCACGCAGCTGGTATAATGCTTATGATTGACCGCGCTCCGTTGTTGCCATCCCGATGGGGATATGAAATATGGCTGTCCAGATGGAATTCCTGAAGTCCATCCCCTACTTTTCCGGCCTCAGCCCGGCCGAGCTTGATTCGCTCACGAAGCTCATGTTCGAGAAAACGGCTGAGAGGGGAGACATTATCCTGCTCGAGGAAGAGCCCGCTGAGGTGTTATATTTCGTCGCCTCCGGCGCGGTGAAGGTGTTCAAGACCTCGGCTGAGGGCAAAGAGCAGATTCTGAGCATCGTGCGCCCGGGGGAATCCTTCAATGATGTCCCCATCTTTGATGGCGGCGCAACCCCGGCCAGCGCCCAGGCCATGGGGCCCGTTGTCCTCTACGGGATAAAAAAGAGCGACCTGAAGGTCATCCTCGGCGATCACCCACAGGTGGCACTGAATGTAATTCGGGTCCTGTCCCAGAGGGTACGGCATCTGGTGTCGCTGGTGGAAGATCTATCCTTCAGGCACGTTACCGGAAGGGTGGCCAAGATACTCTTGGAGCACGCCGATGATGAAACAGGCCCCAGGCCGCGGCTCACCCAGCAGGAGATGGCAGCTATGGCAGGCACTGCTCGGGAGGTGGTCGGCAGGTCGCTCAAGGCCCTGGAAGAGGAAGGGGTGATTAGGTTGGATCGCCACCGCATCGTAATTAGCGATAAGCAAGCCCTTAGAGACATGGTGGAGGCATTTTCTTGAGACAAAAGTCGCAGTCAGCTATTCAGCTCTGGTGATAAGATGATTACGGATGGAGGCCGATAACAGTGGCTGAAATGCCGCTCATAGAGCGAGAAAAGTGTAACGGGTGTGGACTGTGTATCAGCGTTTGCCATTGTAGCGCCCTGGTGCTGGTTGAAAATGTTATCACTGTTATCGAGACGGAAGCGTGCAGCTGGTGCACCCAG
>JAUWZY010000096.1 GCA_030615045.1 Chloroflexota bacterium | reverse complement strand
GAGGGATTATCTGCCCGCCATCACGGCCGCAGTTTATCACCAGGCGATACCCTCTCGCTGAAATGCCCTCTTGCTCTGCCAGCTCTTTGGCCACCTTCACCATGCGCCCGATGAGGGCTTCATCTTCAACCTCGGCGAGGGATGAGACGTGCTTTTTGGGCATGATGATGATATGAGTCGGGGCTCGGGGCTCTATGTCACGGAAAGCGACAACCTCATCATCCTGGTACATGATTTCACTCGCCATCTCCCCAGAGACAATCTGACAGAAGATACAAGCCATGGCTAAAGACCTGCCTCTCGAGCCACTATCTCCCGATAGAAATCGGCATCACCAAAAGTGGCGGCAGCGGCTTGAGCTCTTGCCGTGTAGAAATGTAAATCGTGGTCCATAGTAACGCCGATGGCACCATGGATCTGGTGTGCCAGGGCGAGAACGCGCCGATAGGCATCGCCCGCCCACGCCTTTGCTATAGCCATCTCTCTCGTACAGGGCAGCCCCTCGCTTAGCCCCCACGCCGCCTGGTAAGTGCAAAACCTTGCGCCATCGACATCCATTGCCATGTGGGCGCAATAATGCTGTATGACCTGGAAGCTGCCAATGGGACGGTCATATTGCTTCCTTTCCTTGGCATAATCCACAGTCATCTCCAACACCTGTTGCATGCCGCCCACCATCTCGCTGCACTTTGCCACCGCAGCCCGCTCTATTATCTTCTGCACCTCTCTCCAGCCCTGATTTAACTGTCCCAAGATGCTCTGCTTAGGCACTCTCACCTGGTCAAAAACAACCTCGCAGAGCTTATCGCAGGCGATGGTCTTCAGCACTGTATAGCCTATGCCCGGGCTTTTGGCGTCTACTATGAATATGGTAACCCCTTCTTCGGGCTTGGCCTGTTCATTGGTTCTGGCTACGCATAATAAATAGTCAGCGATGTGGGCATCAGAGACGAAGAGCTTTGTGCCACTGATGACATAGTCATCGCCATCGGCAACGGCCTTAACCTCGATGGCGGCGGCGTCATAGCGCCCGCTGGGTTCAGTCAAGGCCAGGGTCAAGATCGCCTTACCATCGGCTATCTGCGGCAGGTATTCCTGTTTTTGCTCCTCGCTTCCGATGTCGAGAATAGGCAAACCCCCGAGGACCACCGTGGAAAAGAAAGGCCCCGGCAGACAAGCGCGTCCCATTTCCTCGAACAATACTGAGAGGTCAAGGAATCCCATCTCAATGCCACCATACTTTTCTGGGAATGCCAGTCCCATCCAACCCAACTCAGCCATTTCTTGCCACAGTTGCGGCGAGTAGCCTTTCTCATCCTCTTCCATCTCCTTAACCAGTGTCTTGGGACACTTGTCGGTCAGGAAATCACGCGCTGTCTTTTTCAGCATTTCCTCTTCTTCAGAAAGAGATAGATCCATTATCGTCCCTCCCATTTTCGATGCTAAATCGAAAATATTATTCGCTGGGTAATCCCAGCCCCCTCATGGCGATAATATTCCTCAAAACCTCCGAGCTGCCGGCTTGGAGGCTGTAACCTTGACATGACAAATAGGAGTGGGGTGCCAATCCTCGAGCTGGTGCCCACTTGGATTCGGCTGTCAGCTGGCCATGCAGCCCCATAATCTCGATGGCGACGGTAGCCAGGCGTTGCTCAAAGGCAGTGGCGTATGCCTTAGACATAGCAGCTTCCACATTGGGGGCACGACCTTGATCCATAACCATGGCTACCCGATACATGTGGAGCCGCCCGACCTCGAATTCAATATGAAGCTGCGCCAGCTTGGAGCGAATCAAAGGGTCTTCAGATAGGGACTTCCCATTGCGCTTGCTTTCCTTGGTGAACTTGGTCAGGGCTTCGAACAGGGGATAGTTGCCCATGAGTCGTTCCATCCCACTTCTCTCGTAGTCAAGCTGGGTGACGAGTTGGCGCCAGCCACCATTTTCCGCCCCGATCAGGCATTTCTTCGGCACCCGCACGCTATCGAGGAAGACTTCATTCCACGCTTCGCTGCCGGTGATATCTATCGTGGCGACAACAGTGACCCCGGGCAGATCTTTCTCTATGATGAATTCGCTGATGCCCCTGTGTTTCGCCACCGTGGAGTCTGTCCTGGCAACAAGGTAAATATAATTCATATACTTCCCGCCACTGGTCCACATCTTCTGCCCATCGATTATATAATCATCGCCATCTTTAACAGCTCGGGTTTTGAGGGATGCCAGGTCGGAGCCAGCCTCTGGCTCACTCATTCCCAAGCCAACATAAGCTTCTCCCTTTACAATCTTGGGCAACAACTCCCTCTTTTGCTCCTCGGTGCCATGGGCGAGAACGCCGCCTCCTATTTGGCGGTCGGCGAACCAGTGACAAGCCGCCGGTGCTCCATAGCGCAACATCTCTTCAGTGAGGATGAGGCGGTCGATAAAAGAGCGCCCCTGCCCACCATACTCTTTGGGCCAGGTGAGACCAATCCAGCCCCTCTGTGCTACCTTGCGAGTGAACTCCGGCGAGTAATCAATTATCCAGGCATCACAGTGAGGCTCGAAGGAGCCGTTTCTTATCTCCTCCTCAAGAAAGCTACGAACCTCTTCTCTAAATGCCTCCTGCTCCTCGGTGAACCGGAAATCCATGGGCATCCCTCCTCTTTTAGTGTGGGCTCGATGTTCAAACGCTGCTTAGGAAGTTAACTCCATAGCGAAGCAGGTCACTGTTCTGAGCACGCCATTTATAGTATGGACTTTCTTGGTTACCAGACTACCGACGGCATTGATGTCGACCCCCTCAATTCCGGCGATGCCATCATAAGGACCGGTCACCGGATCTGCCGATTTCCCCCCTGCTACAGCTTTGAGAGCAGTAACCACATC
>JAUWZY010000075.1 GCA_030615045.1 Chloroflexota bacterium | reverse complement strand
TCCCATACTCCTCCACCTCTCCGCTGGTGGGATCGGTAACGCTTATCAGCTTCTTGTGACCGTCAACAATACCTAAGTCGAAGGGCAGGGTGAAGTACAAATCGGCGATCACATTATGGAGCCCTAAGCGGTGCCAGAGCTTCCAGACATCGGTTGTCTCCCCGAAATACTTAGCTTGGGGGAGCAGGCCCAGTAGATTGTCTATGCTGAAACTGCCGCTGCCCCTTACTATCTTGAACGGGGCTACGGTGATTAAGTAATCGCAGGATAAAACGATGTTTGGCACCCAGAAGTTGGGCAGGGCGAAGGGCTTGGGCAACGGATTCTCCACCTCGACAAGGGTGCAATCGCGGACATCAAGCAACGTGATGTGGGGAAAATTATAACCCAACGCCTGATATATCTTACGCATCGCTGTCCCGCTTTGGCTCGCCTCGAGGAGGATGATATCTGCGTCCGTAACCCGCTTGATACCTGTGATTACCCCAGCTAAGATTTCCCTGCTGGTGGTAATAGGGTGGGGCAGGGGAGCGAAGGCAGCGGGCTTGATCAGGATTCTGCGGGCAAAAGCCACCGCCGGTGGCGCTTGGAAAGTGAAACTATCGGCATCGAAAATCACTTCAGCTTCCTTGTAACAGAGATATCAATGCTTTTTAGTTCCTCGACCCCTTTCAGCGCTGAGACCATGCCGAGTAATGTCCTGCTTATGAACTCCTGGGGAAACGGACCGAGCGGGACCGGTTTCCCATTGATGAACACGGTGGTTTCCTCTTTGCTGGCCGGAAGCCTCTTTTCGATGAGCTCGGCCAGTGCCAAGACATCATCAGGGTCGAATTGAGGCACATCTAATTCCAATGCCTCATCGGTGACCAGAGCCACGAGCTCCCGGGGGTCGCAAACCAGCTCCCCCAGCTCTTTACGATGAACCTCGATCTTGAGCCCTTTGCCTTGCTTGAATCCCTTGACGATGATGATGTCGAAATCTGTCCCGATGAGTCGGGCGAGCTCGGCGATGCCGGGCTCATGGTCTACATTTTTGATCAGTGCCAGCTTCTGTGCCGAGCTCAAAACCACGGCATCACTTCCGGCCTGAGCATGGCGCCAGGAGTCCTTCCCCGGCTTATCTATGTCGAAGCCGTAGGCCTCGTGCTTAATAGTGGCAACGCGATAGCCACGCCGCTTAAACTCGACGATCAAGCGCTCGACGATTGTGGTCTTGCCCGAGTCGGACTTGCCGACAATAAAGACGATAGGTGGCATCTATTGTTCCTCCTCCCAATCCAGCATCTGGACCTGAACCTCGTCTCCTTGTTCAATTGATTTGGTATCTTCGGGGATGATCATGAGCCCGTTGCCCTTGACCATAGAGGTCAGGATTCCTGAGCCCTGGGGACCGGTGAGCCGTGCGAAGTACTTCTCGCCTCGTTTTTCCACCATAGCTCTGGTGAAGAAACGGCGCTCATCGCTATTCACGGCGCGGCTTTCGCTTATGGCGATGATAGTGGGCTTAGCCAGTTTCTTCTTGCCCAGCATCTTGAGGATTGCCGGCCGGGCAAACTGTTCAAAGGAGACCATGGCGCTTACCGGGTTTCCGGGGACACCTAAATGAGGTACCCTCTTCCCCCTTATGGTCAATAGCCCAAAGGCCAGCGGCTTGCCTGGCTTCATGCGCACCGACCAGAAGGCGATCTCGCCATGTTTTGCCAGCACATCCTTAACAAAGTCATATCTCCCTACTGAGACACCAGCTGAGGTGATGAACAGGTCTGCGTCATGCCCTTGATCTATGGCCTCCGTCAATGACTGCATGTCATCCCGGGCAATGCCCAGGATTTTGGGGATGCCGCCATAGCGACGAACCTGAGCCGCAAGGCTAAAGGTATTGCTATTATAGATCTTGCCCGGTGGCAGCGGCTCTCCGACATTTACCAGTTCATCGCCGGTGGAAAGGATGGCGACCAACGGGCGCCGGATAACGGAAGCAGTGGTGCGCCCCAAGGAAGCGAGGGCTCCGATCTCCTGAGGCCGAAGCACGGTTCCCTTGCTAAGGGCCAAATCCCCCTTGGCGATATCCTCCCCCGCCCTCCTGATACTCAGCCCCGGGGGCACTTCACGCAATATCCCGATCTCAACTAAAGTCTTCCCCGCTGCCCTGCGCTCCTCCTCATCGGTATCCTCAAACTGGACTACAGCGTCAGCGCCTTTTGGAACCGGGGCTCCAGTCATGATGCGAATAGTAGTTTCAGGGCTGACCTCCTGCTCCGATATATAGCCAGCAGCCACTTCGCTGATGAGGCGCAGGATTTTGGGGGTTGAGGGAGTGGCACCGCAGGTGTTCTGCGCTTGAACTGCATAACCATCCATAGCCGAGTTATCCATGGGAGGGATGGTGATAGTGGAATAGACGTCTTCAGCCAGAACCTGCCCTGAGCACTCCAGGAGCGGCTTCTCCTCAGGCTCTAAGACATCGACATAGCTAAGGACTTTCTGTTGCGCTTCTTCAACTGTGAGCATTCAGCAGCTCCTTGGCTTTTTCCAAATCGGCCTTGGTATTTACATTGAAAAAGCTTAAGTGTTCGGGATCGAACTTATCGATCTCGCTTTGCCCCACGTATCTCACCTTCACTGAATTGAAGAGGTTGCTGATTTGCAAATCGCCTTGCCTGAGCAGTTCCGCGATGGGCTCAAGGCAACTCTTGGCATAGATAGCGTGAAGTGGCTCCACATTGCTCCCCACGCTGGGGACAACCACGTCAAATCCCGGGGAAAGCTGGCTCATGTAGCGGAGCAACTCGACATTGAGAAAGGGCATATCACAGGCGACAACGAAGTTGTGAAAGCTTACTGAGCTTATCAGACCAGTGTAGATGCCACCAAGAGCCCCTTTACCTGGATAAAGGTCAAACACCACTTTCACTTCGGCAAAGTGTAAAGCTGGATTCTCCACTCGCTGAGAAAGCGCCACGATTACCTCAGAGCTGAGTGGAGCAAGGCGAGCGATCACCCGTTGCATCAAGCTTTGCCCAGCCATCGTCATCATCACTTTGTCCTGTCCCAGCCGCAAGCTACGTCCACCAGCAAGGACAATCGAGGTCATTTATTAAACTCCCCAAAGCTTTATGCTTACAAGGCCTACCCTATCCCCTCAGGGTGGCCCCGAGTTCCTGTTTCAGCCTGTCCAAGAGTTCTTGTTGCGTCTTGTTGACCTCTTCATCGGTCAGCGTCTGGGTTGACGATTGATAGCGGATGGAAAACGCCAGCGATTTCTTCCCCGGCGGCACTTGCTCTCCGCGGTAGAGATCAAAGAGATTGACTTGACTGACTAAGGGAAAGCTCTGGATGACCTCTTGCACCCTTCTTGCCGGCAATTCTGAGTCCACAACCAAGGCAATATCTCGAACGATGCTCGGGAATCGAGGCAGGGGACGATAGTGTAGGGCTTGGGTGGTGAAGGGTGCGAGCTTATCTATATCGACTTCGAAGAGACAGACCGGCTGAGCTGAGATGTCGAAGCTCTTTGCCACCTTTGGGTGAAGCTCGCCAACAAGCCCTATGATTTCATCGCCGATGGCTATTCTCGCCGTCCTGCCGGTGAGCAGTATTGGCGCCTCCGCAGGCTCGAAGCGGACATCAACGCCTAACCGAGTGAACAGGGTCCCCAGGGTGCCTTTGGCATCGAAGAAATCGAGCATCCTCTCTCCTTTTAACCATGACTGTTCCTCTCTCGGGCCGCCGAGGATCGCGGCCAGCACCTCGTGCTCCTCGGGGAGGTCATTCTCTCGGGGCAAGTAAATCCTGCCGATCTCAAACAATCTAATGCTCCCCTCCCAGCGCTTCTCATTGGCTGCGAAGGTGGCAAGTAGGTTTGCCTTGAGGGTGGTGCGAAGGCATTCCTGCTCCTCGGTCAGGGGATTTGCTATTAGTAATGGGTGCCCCAATTGCCACCCGGGGTCTACCCTTTCCAGCATTTCCCGGCTGGTGAGGGAATAGGTTATCACCTCTTGCAGCCCACAGCCGATGAGGATATCGCCGATCTTCTCCTTGAGAGATAGGATCGGGGCTGGCTCTGGCCTGGGCAGCTCCCCGCTGGGCATGACGATAGGGATCCCGTCATAGCCGATGATTCGGGCTACCTCCTCGGCGAGGTCATCTACCATGCTGATGTCGGTGCGCCAGTAGGGGACAGTGACCAGGAGCTCGCCAGGACTCAGAAGCTCACAGCGAAATCCGAGCCAGCTCAGCACCTCTGTAA
>JAUWZY010000057.1 GCA_030615045.1 Chloroflexota bacterium | reverse complement strand
CCGCAGACGCCCATCTTCGACAAAGGCAGCATCCTGTATGGGATTGACCGAGCCAAGGATGCAATTCGAGAGCAGCAGAGGGTGGTTATTGTCGAAGGCTACATGGATGTGATTATCACCCATCAACATGGGCTGAGAAATGTGGTCGCCACCATGGGCACGGCGCTAACGGAAAAGCAAATCGCCACCATTAAAGGGCTGACCAAGAGCCTGGTCTTGGCTCTTGATTCCGATGCTGCTGGCGACGCTGCCACCTGGCGCGGCATTGAAATCCTGCGCCAGGCCCTGGATCGAGAGCTCTGGGAAATGCCAAACTGGCTGGGAGCAACGTCACGGCTCGGCGCAGAGATAAAGGTCATCGCCATGCCTCAAGGCAAAGACCCTGACGATGTGATCAGGGAGAGCCCCGAGGAATGGCAGAGGTTGGTGGAAGAGGCCTTGCCAGTGATGGATTATCTCTTCGCTGCGGCATCGAGGCTCGATTTGACCCAGGCTGAGGCAAGGGCACAAGCCAGCGAACAACTTTTGCCCCTCATCGGCGAGATGGGCGATGAACTGGAGCGAGAGATTTACCTGGGCAAGCTGGCACGACTCCTCGGGGTCAGTGAACGGACTCTGGCGAATAGGGCAGCTCGGCTCCACCGCACCAAGTCAGAAAGGGTTAAAGGGGAAAAGCCGCTTCGTTTTGCCCCGCCCAGCGGCGACCCCTTAGAGGAGTATTGCCTTTGCTTGCTATTACGATACCCGGATCTCAGGAGAAAAACGGAGAAGCTCCCGCCAGAGCATTTCCAGCGCAGCGAAAATCAGGAGCTATTCATCGCCTGGCGAGATAACCCGCAAGCAATTGAGCAAGGTCTCGATGCCAATCTCCACCAGCACCTTTCGGCTCTCAGCAATAAACCCCTGCCCCGGGAGGTCGAGGATATAGAGAGTGCGAGAGAAAAAGCCCTTAGTGACTGCATCCGCCGCTTGGAGCAGCGGCAACTGAGGGCTCAAGAGGAGTTCATGACCCTCGACCTTAACCCTGAGGTGATAGAGGTCAACATCAAACTTGTCGATAGCTGGCGCTGAACGGAGGGCGAATAATGCATCAACATGAGGAGTTAAAGCATCCAGAGGAATCCGCCGAGGAGGAGCAAGGAGCACACGAGGAAATGTATATCGAGCTCCCAAGGAGCGAGATGGAAGAGGCTGAGGATAAACCAGCTCCGCTATGGCCTCAGATACCTCCTGCTGAAATTGAGCCCCTGGCGCCAAAGCTGGAGGCAGAGCCTGAAATTGAGGAGTCAGAGGCAGCATTGGAACTGGAGGAGATAGCCGATGACCCGGTCCGCATGTATCTCAGGGAGATGGGTCAAGTAGCTCTGCTCAATGCGGGGCAGGAAAAATCTCTGGCCAGGAAGATAGATGAGACGAAATATATTAAGAAAATCGAGGGGAATTGGCTGAAAAAATATGGCAATGTTCCTTCCCCTGTGGATACGGCGCTAACCATGCTGGCGGAGTTCGGTCAAGCCGCTCCCTTCATCGAGGTCTTAGAGGGAGAGCTCAGTCTGTCAACATCAAATGGCCTCCGAGAGGGGATTTTCGACCCAGAACTAAGGCAAGCCATTGATGGCGAGATCGACCGTTATCTGGCCGTAGTCATCGCCCGGAAAACAGGTGCCACCCCAAGTGAGGTGGAACATGCTTTGATCGATCTGTCCCTTAATATCTCCCTCCTGCCCCCGGAGCTGGTGGAGATCATCAACAGCCGAGGCTCATTTGCAGAGCTGGTCAACTTAGCCTCAGAGCCTGCTCTCCGTGCTGCCATTGAGCCTTATGAGTTGCGGCTGAGGGCCCATTTGGAAAGGATAAAGTGGAATGGGGAGCGGGCCACAAAGCACCTCATCGAAGCCAACCTGCGGCTTGTGGTCAGCATCGCCAAGAAGTATATCGGACGAGGGCTGACGCTTTTAGACCTGATCCAAGAGGGCAACATCGGGCTTATCCGAGCCGTGGACAAGTTCGACTACCGAAAGGGCTATAAATTCAGCACATACGCTACCTGGTGGGTGCGCCAGGCGATCACCAGAGCTATAGCAGACCAGGCCCGCACCATCCGCATCCCGGTTCATATGGTGGAGACGATAAATAAGCTGATTAGAACAAGTCGCCGCCTATCTCAAGAATACGGACGGGAACCGACAACTGAGGAGATCGCCAAAGAAATGGAGCTCCATCCGCACCGGGTGCGCGAGATCATCAAGATGACCCAGGAGCCGGTGTCTCTGGAGATCCCCGTTGGCGAGGATGAGAACAGTCGCCTCGGTGACTTCATCGAGGACCGCAAGGCAACAGCGCCAGCGGAGGCAGCTTCCTATCAACTGCTCAAGGAACAAGTGGAGCAGGTGTTGTACACCATGACCCCTCGTGAGCGTCGTGTCCTGCAGCTGAGGTTTGGTCTCGAAGACGGGCGCAGCCGCACCTTAGAAGAGGTCGGCCGTGAATTCGGCGTTACCAGAGAGCGCATCCGCCAAATCGAGGCCAAGGCACTGCGCAAACTGCGCCACCCCAGCCGCTCTAAAAAGCTCAAGGATTATCTGGAGTAAAAAAAGGAGGTAAAACAATGGTGGTAGCACTCGGGGCCAGAAAAAAGCCGAGGCTATTCCGTGCCGAAGAGGCCGCCGCGGAAACCATAACACCGGATCTGGAACGCTATCGGCAGGCAGCTTTGGAACTGGGGGCAACAAGTGCCAAGATCATACCAGCGCACTGGGTCACCGTGGATGAAAGGGTCAGGCTCAAATGCTATATCCCGCGCTGTATGTATTATGGGGCATCCCCTTCCTGCCCGCCCTTTACCCCGGATGTAGACCTTATCCGGCAGGCGTTTGCCCGCTATCGCTGGGCGATATTGTTCAAGATCGATGCCATCCCGGCGGAGGACTTCGCCGATGGCGAGAGGAAGACAGAAAGGATACCAGTGATCGAGCTGACCTCCGATATCGCCGGCGAGGTCGAGAACATGGCCTTTCACGATGGCTATCATCTGGCCATCGGTCTTGGCTGTGACGGATGCAAACTCGCCTTTTGCGCGCGAGAGCGATGCCAGGTGCTTGATGGCGGAACCTGCAAATTCCCATTGCGCTCCAGGCCTGCGTTAGAAGGGATGGCTATCGATGTTTATAATCTAGTCACCAAGGCGGGATGGGACGTTTATCCCATTAGTCGCAGCACAGACCCAAGCTCGGTCCCTTGTGCTATCTCCGTTGGCCTGATCCTCGTTTGGTAAGCCGGAACAGGGCTTAAAGGGGATGGAGAGGTGGTTGATTTTGGCGGCACCCTATGCCATGCCGCCATCATCGGTCGAGAGTTTGGCATCCCGGCAATAGTAAACGCCGGCAAAGCGACCTCGATGATCAAGACAGGTGATTGGGTAAGGGTCGATGGCAACAATGCGGCAATTTTTATCCTGAAAAAAAAGTTAGCCCCCCGGCCCTGAGCGATGTATTTATGCTTTTGGGCAGGCACTACGGAGACTGTGCTACCCGGGCGGCTCGAAGAAGCTCGAGGATTATCCTGAGTGATATTCAGCGAAGTCGAGAGCTATGCGCTACCCCACTTAAAATGGGCTCATTAAGATAGACATCGCCATTTCTGATCTTTATGTTAAAGCCACAATCTGGGTTGGTGCAGACCCATGCCTTATAGTGAATAGGCGCTCCTTGACTGCCAAAGTCGGACAAAGGCACGAGATCACCGACCTTGCACTTCAGACATTTAGGAAAACTAACATATTCCACGCAACTACCTCCCGCCAAAAATCAACGCACCCAGTATAACACTATGCCCAGGATGTTGGCAAGAGCAATTCCGCCGCACTGAGGCGGCTATAGATGGCGCCTTTGCTTGTCAGTTGACTCCTCATCAAGTTAACCTTGTCCACATAGAGCGAAGGCTGGCCTTGAACCTTGAGCGAAGCCATCCTTTGCCCAAGCTTGCGCTGCTCCGGTGCCGCCGCCTGGTCACGAACACGACCCAAGGTCAGGTGCGGGGAAAAGGCTCTGGCCTCGGCAGGAAAGCCGAGGGGAATAAGGGCCTGATCAATGCCTCTTTGTAGCCTGAGAAGGCTCTCCAGATCACCGCCGAGCCCAACCCAAGCTACCCTGGGTGCCTTTAAATTTGGGAAAGCCCCAAGCTCTGTCAGCTCAAGGCGAAAAGACGCCGCCGAACTCGCCACCTCGGCAATGGCTTTGCTTATCTCAGAGACCTTGTCCACGGAGATGTTGCCCAAGAACTTCAAGGTCAAGTGCACCCCTTGCATATCAACCCACTTGACATATGACTCCGAACCCAGCTTAATCAGCTCCTGAAGCCGAGCCAGGCTCGCTTTAAGCTCTTCAGATAGCTCGATGGCGATAAAAGCCCGAATCTGCTCCATGGCTACAGCAAAAGCTTTTCCGCATTTTCTCCCAGGATCTTATTTTTGACTTCCTGGGGCAAGTCGAGAGACGTAATCCATTTGATAGCCCTTTCCGGAGCGATGAGGGGATAATCGCTGCCGAAGAGTATCTTATCAGCGCCCACAAGCTGGACGACATGTTGGCACACTTGGTCGTAATAGAGAAAGGGCGAAGCCGCGGTATCGAAGTGGACGTTCCTTAGTGCCGCAGCGACCTCGGGCATCAAGGCATAGAAGGGCAGCCCCCCGCCCCAGTGAGCGAGAACGATGCGCAAGCCAGGGAAATTGGCTATGAATTGATAGAGGACCTCAGGGGTGATAGCCCCCTTCCCTGGATAGGAATGCCCTACTGGCTCCGAGGCATGGCTCGAAATAATGAGTCCATGCCTTTGTGCCACCTCGGCAATGGGCGCCATGGTCGCTTTGTCACCTATGTCAAAGCCCTGGATATCAGACCTCATCTCCCCGATGCCCCGGATCCCTCCCCGGCTGCAGCGCTCGAGCTCAGCCACTGCCTCGCTATCCCGGGGCTGAATGGAGCAAAAGCCGATGAGTTGCTCCGGATACCGCCTCACAGACTCCAAGATATAATCATTGCTCCAGCGGCAGAGCTCGGCGCTGGCCCAGCCGATGTTCAAGACCACGGAACGGTCAATCCCAGCCCGATTCATGCTCAGGATGAGCTCTTCGGCAGTGACCAGTTTCGCTTTGTCATCAGAGTAAAGGGTGGCAAAACAAGGGTCACGCTTTAGATAATAGGAGCGATTTTCCTTAACCTGGGGTGGGAAGATATGGGTATGGAAGTCTATGATCACCCTGCGATTATAGCAAGCTGGCTCTTTTTCGGTCAAGCGAGATATGGACACAAGGGAGGGATGATGATATAATGCCATCAGGGAGCGATAGATGCCTTTATCAGAGCGCAGAGGGGGTGAAAAGCCTCCGGACCCAGGGGCCTCGGCGCCAAGCACAACCGAGGCCTTTTTTGCATCTACTGGAGAAGGTTTGACTTTGGCCCCAGCCCTATCCCTGGCTGAATTGAGCAAAATGGCCAAGACCCTGCGCCGACACATTGTCACCATGACGGGCAAGGCAGGCAGCGGGCACCCCGGAGGCTTCCTGTCGGCAGCCGAGATCGTCACTTCGCTACTCTTCAGGGTCATGCGTCACGATCCAACAAATCCGCACTGGGAGGACCGCGATCGCTTTGTCCTGAGCAAGGGTCATGCTGCCCCCTCGCTTTATGCGGCACTGGCCGAAAGTGGCTATTTCCCCATTGAGGAGCTTTCCACTTTGAGGAAACTGGACAGCCGGCTCCAGGGACACACCGATATGACCGAGACCCCGGGGGTGGAGATGTCGGCCGGGGCATTGGGTCAGGGTCTTTCTTTCGCCATCGGCATCGCCCTGGCTGGTCGCCTCGACAGCAGAGACTACCGGGTGTATGTCCTTCTGGGCGATGGTGAGTGTGATGAGGGGCAGGTCTGGGAGGCAGCTATGGCGGCAGCCCATTTCAAATTGGATAACATCGTGGCCATTGTGGACAAAAACAGGCAGCAGATAAATGGCTGGACCTGTGATGTGATGGACACCGAGCCCCTGGCGGAGAAGTGGCGCTCCTTTGGCTGGCATGTCATCGAGGTCAATGGGCACGACTTCGATCAGCTTTTGGCAACTTTCGATGAAGCCGAAA
>JAUWZY010000097.1 GCA_030615045.1 Chloroflexota bacterium | reverse complement strand
AGCGAAACATAACCCTGGGCATTGACTCCAGCGGGACAGGCGACTCGGCATGGGGGGTAGCCACGCTTGTCGATGACGACAGCAGTGGGCACCGTTTGAGGAAAAGGGCGATAGATTGCAGTTCTGTTGACCAATCCCAGCTCAAATTCGAAAGGTAACTCCACAGGACATCCTTTAGCGCATTCTCCGCATCCGGTGCATTTATCCTCGTCAATATAGCGAGCCTTCTTCCGCACTTTGACCTTGAAATTGCCGATATAGCCTGAAATCTCCTCCACCTCGCTGTAGGTCATTAGCTCAATATAGAGGTTAGAGCCCAGCGAAGCCATCTTCGGGGTCAGGATGCAGGCGGAGCAATCCAAAGTGGGGAATGTCTTGTCCAATTGAGCCATGTGCCCGCCAATTGAGGGCTCCCTCTCCACCAAATAGACCTTATACTCGGAATCGGCGATTTCCAGGGCAGCCTGGATGCCGGCAATGCCACCGCCCACAACCAAGGCATTGGGGCTAACCGGGACCTCCTTGGTCTCCAGTGGCTCATGGTAGAAAACCCTCCTCATCGCAGCGCGGACCAGGGCCTCGGCTTTCTCAGTGGCTAAGTCCCTATCTTTATGCACCCAGCTACAGTGCTCCCGGATGTTGGCCATCTCAAATAGATAGGGATTCAGCCCAGCCTGTTCACAGACTCTGCGAAAGGTGGGCCCATGCATCAGCGGCGAGCAAGAAGCGACAACGACGCGATTGAGCCCCAGCTCCTTGATGTCGTTCTTGATAAGCTCTTGCCCCGGGTCAGAGCATATGAACTGGTAGTCGCGTGCCACCACCACCGAGTCCAGGCCCTGAGCATGCTCAGCTACCTTTTTCACATCGACCGTGGCGGCGATATTTGTCCCGCAGTGGCAAATGTAGACCCCGATCCTTCTCTCCATATTAACCCTTCGCTCAGAGTGCCATCACCTCGGCTAACAGTTGCTGCTGAGTGAAACCACGGAGGTTAGCAGCACCGGGGCGGCAGGTGGCGACGCATAAGCCGCAGCCCTTACACAGGCTCTCATTGACCACAGCCACGGTGCGACCATCTGCGGTGATCTGGGAATCGATGGCGCTGAACGGGCAGACCTCAACACAGAGAAGGCAGCCAATACATCTCATGCCATCTACGGTCGCTGTCATCGGGTCCGAAGTCAAGGTGCCCTTGCTGATAAGGGCTAAGATTCGGGCAGCACCGGCCGAAGCCTGAGCCACCGTATCCGGGATATCCTTGGGGCCCTGGCAGCAGCCAACAACATAAACGCCATCGGTCAGGGTAGCTATTGGATCGAGCTTGGGATGCCTCTCCAAAAAGAAGCCATCTCTGCTTTTGCCGATGTTAAACAACCTGGCAACCTGGTCTGAATCAGCCCGCGGCTCTAAGGCTATGGACAGGATGACCATATCAACTGGGACGCGGATCAGGCCTCCCAGAATCGCGTCCGCAACACAGACAGTTAGCTTCCCTTGCTCCTCTTCAGTCAGAGCACGGTCGGTGACTTTGGCCACCTTCCTTCGGATGAACTTGACACCTTCTTCTGAGAGGCGATCGTAGAATTCCTCAAAGCCCTTGCCAAAACAGCGCATGTCGATATACATCTGATATACTTCGGCATCGGTTTTTTCCTTTATCAGGTGGGAGAATTTGAGGCCATACATGCAACATACCCGAGAGCAATATTCGTGGTAGTTCTTATCGCGGCTGCCAACGCAGTGGATGATGGCTATGCTTTCCGGCTCTCGGCCGTCTTTGAGCACGAGATCGCCGCCAGTCGGCCCCGTGGCGCTACACATCCGCTCAAATTCGAGGGCGGTGACCACATTATCATATCTACCATAGCCATATTGAGACATGACGCTGGGATCGAAAACATCGTAGCCGGTAGCCAAGATAATTAAGCCCACCTCCAACTCGACAATTTGGTCTACCTGCTCAAGATCGATGGCATCGGGTTCGCAGAACGGTTCACAAACACGGCACCTAAAGCAGGCGCTCTCATCAATAACATATTTATTGGGAACGGCTTGGGGGAAGGGGATGTAGACAGCTTTTCGTTGGCCCAAGCCAACGTCGAACTCACTAGCCACCTCCGCCACGCACCCTTTAACGCACTCGGCACAGCCGGTGCATTTCTCCTCGTCAACGTAGCGAGCCTTCCTCCTGACTTTGACCTTGAAGTTGCCGATATAGCCCGATACCTCTTCCACCTCGCTATAGCTCATCAGCTCGATATAGGGGTGAGAGCCCACAGAGCTCATTTTTGGGGTCAGGATGCAGGCGGAGCAATCTAAGGTAGGGAATGTCTTATCCAGTTGCATCCTGTGCCCGCCAATTGAGGGCTCCCTCTCCACCAGATAGACCTTATGCTCGGAATCGGCGATTTCCAGGGCAGCCTGGATGCCGGCAATGCCGCCACCTACAACCAAGGTATTGGGGTTAACCGGGATCTCCTTAGCCTCCAGTGGCTCGTGGAACAAAACCCTCCTCACCGCAGCCCGGACCAGGGCCTCAGCTTTCTCAGTGGCCGAATCCCCGTCTTTATGCACCCAGCTACAGTGCTCCCGAATATTGACCATCTCGAATAGGTAGGGATTCAGCCCAGCCTGTTTACAGGCTCTGCGGAAGGTGAGCTCGTGCATCAGCGGCGAGCAGGCAGCGACAATGATACGATTGAGCCCCAGTTCCTTGATGTCGTTCTTGATAAGGTCTTGCCCTGGGTCAGAGCACATGAAATCATTATCGCGGGCTATCACTACCGACTCGAGCCCCCGCGCATACTCTGTCACCTTTTTCACATCAACTGTAGCGGCGATATTTGTTCCGCAGTGGCAA
>JAUWZY010000086.1 GCA_030615045.1 Chloroflexota bacterium | reverse complement strand
GTGCGAGTGTTGGTGTCAAAATTGCGCCCACAGCATGGCATCGACTTGGTCATCGCCAACGGGGAGAATGCCTCCGGGGGAGTCGGTTTGACCCCAGAGACAGCCGATGAGCTTCTTCAGGCCGGGATCGATATCATCACTTCAGGAAATCATATCTGGCATCACAAAACGATCATCCCCTGTCTCGACGGTGACCTCCCTATCTTGCGTTCTCTGAATTATCCCCCTGAGGTTCCCGGGCGGGGATATTTGAGCCGGGGGCAGATAGTGGTAGTTAATCTCCAGGGGCGTGTCTTTATGGAGGCAATCGATTGCCCTTTCAGGACTATCGATCGCATGCTCAACGAATTAGTTGATAAACCAGCCGTTGTCATCGTGGATTTCCATGGTGAGGCGACATCGGAGAAGAATGCCATGGGCTGGTATCTAAACGGTCGGGTTAGCGCCGTTTTGGGCACTCACACCCATATCGGCACCATTGACGCCCGGATTCTCCCCCAGGGCACGGCTTTCGTTACCGACGTCGGCATGGTAGGGCCTAAGGACTCGGTTATCGGAGATAGTGCTGAATCCGTAATCAATAGATTCCTGACCCGGATGCCGCATCGCTTATCCGTGGGCAAAGGCGCTGTCATCTTCAATTCAGTTCTGGTAGAGGTGGAGGAAAGTGGCCAGGCAACTGGCATCACCCGCATTGACCTGGAACTGGAGGAGACATGAGAGTAGACCTCCATCTGCATACCACGGCTTCAGATAGACAGCTGAGCCCGGCTGAAATAGTGCGCAAGGCGGCAGAGATGGGCTTGAGCGCCATCGCCATCACCGATCATGACTCAGTGGAAGGGGTTGAGCCTGCTTTAGCCGCAGCTGAGGCTTTCCCCAGCCTCTTGGTTATCCCCGGTGTCGAGCTGAGCGCCGATATCCCAAGGGGCGAGGCTCATATCCTGGGCTATTTCATAGATCTTCGCGAGCAGGGGCTGAAACGCAGCCTGGAATCGCTGCGCAACGCGAGGCGGGAACGAGGGCGAAAGATAGTGGCCAGGTTAGCTCAGCTCAACATCGATGTCGATTGGCAGCGCGTCTTGGAGCTGGCAGCCGGCGCCTCGGTGGGCCGCCCCCATATCGCCCAGGCCATGATGGAGCGCGGCTATATCTCATCCCTCAGGGAGGCCTTTACCAAATACATCGGACGCGATGGACCTGCCTATGTGGAACGGGAGAGATTGACTCCACTGCAAGCAGTTGAATTAGTGCTCAGCGCCAGCGGCTTGCCCACTCTGGCGCATCCTGCAGATATCAAGGGGCTCGAATCCCTTATCCCCCAACTTAAACAATTCGGGCTGGTCGGGCTTGAGGCCTATTATAATGGCTACCCTAAACAGACCATATCTTGGCTTAACGGTCTGGCTCGTGATCATGGCCTGATCCCCTGTGGTGGCAGCGACTATCATGGGGCCGAGGCTGGTATTGGCAGCGAGCTCGGCAGCGCGAATGTGCCCCCAGAGTGCGTAGCCCAGCTCATGGCCCTGGCGGAGAGACATCAATCGGTGTCTCGATAAAGTGGCATCAATTGATATTCGGCAACTTTTGTGATAATATATTAACGCTAGCTGTGAAGTGAAGTCTGTGATGTATTCTGTGCCTTTTTTACTGTTAGAGTGGGGGAGGAAGTGGTATCTATGTTTGTTGGGATTTTGCTTCGGCTTATTGGCGCCATCATCTTGGGCCTTGTCGGATGGAGGTTGGGCTTATTCATCGCAAACTGGGCCCCAGGGGGAGAGCTTATCTGGATCGTTGCTCTGGCGCTCGTCGGTGCCACCGTGGGGTTTGCGTTTACTCCGGGTGCTTTTACCCGCTTCTGGCGCTGGGTGGGGCAGAAGATCAGGCAGATTCCGGCTCCTGTCTTCCTTGCCGCCATCATCGGTCTCGTGCTGGCTCTACTTGCCTCAGCACTTTTAGCCCTGCCTCTGTCTCTACTGCCTGGCCTATGGGGCAAAGTGCTGCCTTTTGTCTTCGGTCTGCTACTGTGCTATCTTGGCGTCTCCATTATGATCCATCGTGGCCGCGACGTCTTTCAGCCCTTCACCTCAGCTCCACTAGCCATGCTCACAGGAAGGGAGCGTGAAGACGGGCGGATTATTCTGGATACTAACGCCATCATTGATGGCCGTATCGCCGATATCAGCCAGACGGGCTTTATCCGCGAGACCTTGCTCATTCCCAGGTTTGTCCTCAACGAGCTACAGCACATCGCCGATTCCCCGGACCCGATGCGGCGCACTCGGGGGCGAAGAGGCTTGAGCATCCTGACCAGGATGCAACGGGAGTCGGATGTGCCAGTTCAGGTCTTGGATACCGATTTCGAGGACATCCCAGAGGTCGATGCCAAGCTGGTAAGATTGGCTAAGAGCCTACGCTGCCCCATTATCACCAACGACATCAGCCTGAGCCGAGTAGCCGAACTTCAGGGAATCCGAGTGCTCAACATTAACGAACTGGCCAACGCGATAAAACCTGTGATCCTACCCGGTGAAGAGATGCGGCTGCGCATCGTTCAGGAGGGTAAGGAGGCAGGACAAGGGATCGGCTTCCTCGACGACGGCACTCTGGTCGTAGTTGAAGGCGGGCGGCGGCACGTCAATGCTGAGATCGATATCGTGGTCACCAGGGTGCTGCAGACGGCAGCGGGGCGAATGATCTTCGCCCATCCCAGGGAGCTGGGGAATGAGAGGAAGAGATAAGGTTGGTGCCATCATTGTGGCCGCAGGGCAAAGCAGCCGAATGAGAGGGGTGGATAAGATTTTCACCCCTTTATGTGGCAAGCCGCTATTAGCTCAGGTTGTCCAGGTCTTCCAGGATTGCCCCTCGGTCGATGAAGTGGTCATCGTCCTGGGGAAGGGGAATCTGGAGCGGGGGCAGCAGCTGATAGCGGAGCATGGCTGGTCCAAGGTGATCGCAGTTTGCCAAGGGGGACCGAGGCGGCAAGATTCGGTCTGGGAAGGAATTAAACGGCTTCCCGATTGCCAATGGGTGGTGATCCATAATGGGGCTCGACCTTTAATCAGCACCAGCCTCATTGAAACGGGGTTGGATGAGGCACAAAGCAGCGGCGTTGCCATCGCTGCCGTGCCAGTCAAGGACACCATCAAGCTCGTCTCCGAAAATGGCTTTGTTCAGCAGACGCCAAACCGCCATGATCTATGGGCCGTTCAGACCCCTCAGGTTTTTCGCTTTGATCTATTAGCCAAAGCTCATCGGCAGGCAGCAGGCGAGGTCACCGATGACGCTATGTTAGTGGAGCAACTTGGATATAAGGTCAAGGTCTATGCGGGCTCGCATCAGAACATAAAGGTGACCACGCCCGAAGACTTGGCCCTGGCTGAGTTCATCTTGAGGAAGAGGAAGACCGCTCCTTGATCCGGGTCGGGATTGGCTATGATGTCCATCGGCTGGTTCCAGAGCGTCGCCTCGTTCTCGGCGGGATAGAGGTGCCATCTGAAAAGGGGCTTCTTGGCTGGAGCGACGGCGATGTTTTGGTTCACGCAATCATCGATGCCCTGCTCGGTGCCGCAGCCT
>JAUWZY010000007.1 GCA_030615045.1 Chloroflexota bacterium | reverse complement strand
CTGGTCGCCTGGGCCAGGACCTTGCCTTTAGAGACCCCCTGTTCCAAATTGCGGATTTTGCCCTCATCTCTCTCCACAATCAAAAGCTCCTTGAGCTCTCGATATTCCGGCTCCTTGGTCTTGTGCTTATCGAAAGTGTAGAGCCCGAGGATGCTTCCCTCCACTATGGCCTGGGCTGCTTTCTGCGGGTCGATGCCGCCAATTCCGGCACCATGAACTATCGTGGCCATCTGCTCAGCACCGAGCTTGCGCAGCGATTTACAGGCCTCAGCCATTATCCCCCGAATTCGATCCAGGGTGAAATCGTCCTGTTTTCCCAGCCCGACCACCGCCGCCCGTGCTGCCTCCATCCGCCCCAGGGTGTGAATTACAGTGACCTCGTTTAGCTTGCCCTTGATCTCGCCCCGGGCGATAAGCTGAGAGATGGCGCCATCGAGGGCTTGGTCCACAGCCCCGGTGGCACCGCCGGGGCGCTGCACCCCCTCAAACAGGTTCACTATAACCGCGTCTGCCGCGATTCTGGTGATGTCCCCAGATATTACCTTGATCTCCATTTCAGCCCTCATTTCCCAAAGCCTCCTTCAGCACCCGAGCCAGCTCGAAGGGGTCGCTGCCAATCACACTCGCGGTGTAAAGCTCCATAGCCCCGATGTCCGAGGCCCTGTTTCCCAGATCGCCCCGGTCTACCAGCCGCGCCAGCACCGGGAACCCGTCCCAGCTCTCTGGCGCCTGGCTCAGGGGAGCTGTGGCTGAGAACAGATTAAAGCTGGAGACGTGCAGCCGGTCTCGAAAACAGGCTAACGCCTCATAGATTCTCTCCTTGAGCGAGAGGTTGAATTCCTGTGCCAGAAGGAGGATTTCATTTTCCTTAAGCGGCGTTAGATAGGCAATGACCTTGATTCCCCCCTTTTCCAGGGCACAACCCAAGGAGAGATGAACCTGGTACAGGTCAGCAAAGTAATTCGAGCCATATTCCGCTTGATAACGGAGGGCAGCTTGGCGCAAGCCCTCCACTTTAGCATAGTGCATATCTCTGGTCAGCATGACCTGAGCATGCCCATGAAGCAAGGAAGCACCAGCCCTCCAGAGACAATTCCAGATCAAGGTGGGGTATTTGGCCTCGGGGTCGCTGTCATGGGCTTTCTCGGCCCAGCGCCAGGCCGTATCCAAATAGTCGATGATTTGCTCCTTGGAGAAAAGCAAGGGATCGAGCTCTCTGAAAATGACTATCCCATGAAGTCCATCGTACTTGGCGATGTTGCTCCCAGTGATACAATACTTCCCTTCAACCCGACCGAAGATGTCCTCTGGCGTATCCCTATCTGGGTTTTGCAGGGGATCACTCCGGGCCTCTTGGACAATCTGGGCTGTGACATCAAGCTTGTCCCTGGCTTGGATAGGCCGGGCAGCTCGCAGCCTGTTGAACAATGCCCCCTCGAAGGTGACCAGATTGGTGACCTTGACCACCTTCTGATTTAAGATTGCTGCCACGGAGCCAAAGTGCTGCTCGATCCAATGGTGCATCGTCGCCGGGGGATTCAATCGCCCTGTGGATACGCTGACATGGAAAATCCGGTCGAAGAGCTTCCTTTCCCCCGCTGGCAGTGATTCTAAAACGATGTCCAGCTCAGCGATGCCCATGACAGTTAATGTTTGAAGTGCCGAATGCCGGTGAAAACCATAGCCACATTATGTCGATTTGCTGCCTCAATGACCTCGTTATCCCGCACCGAGCCCCCGGGCTCGATGACGGCGCTGACCCCGGCTTTCGCCGCCAGCTCCACGCCATCGGGGAAGGGGAAAAAGGCATCTGAGGCCAGAACAGCCCCCGCTGCCCCCGCCCCGGCCTTCTTGAGGGCGATTTCCACGCTATCCACCCTGCTCGGCTGGCCAGCTCCCATTCCCAAGAGCATGGAGTCTTTAGCCACCACGATGGCATTGGACTTCACATGCTTCACCGCCCGCCAGGCAAAGGCGAGGTCTTTCATTTCATTGGCGGTTGGCTCTCGCTGGGTCACAGTATGCCAGCTCTTGCTCTCCTCAGCGACAAGGTCTCCGGTCTGGATGAGAAAGCCGCCGGCAACGGAGCGGGAATCCCAGAAGGTTGTGCTCTCCGAAGGCAGCGCCGCACCCGCAGCCAGGAGGCGAAGGTCCTTTTTGCCCTTGAGCAGGGCCAGAGCCTCATCCTCATATTCCGGGGCGATGACTATCTCGTAAAAGGTCTTCTCTATCTCCCTGGCCAGCTCGATATTCAGCGCTCGATTCACGGCCACGATGCCGCCGAAGGCGGAGACCGGATCTCCAGCCAGAGCGCGACGATAGGCCTCAGCCAGGTCTTGGTGGCTGGCAAGCCCACAGGGGTTGGTGTGCTTCACAATCACCACCGTTGGCTCGCTGAAATCGCAAGCTGCCTTCCATGCCCCATCGGCATCCATGATATTGTTGAAGGAAAGCTCCTTGCCCCAAAGCTGTTGTGCTGAGGTGATGCCCAGTTTTTCTCCCAGCACCTCCTCATAGAAAGCCGCCCTCTGATGTGGGTTCTCCCCGTAGCGGAGGTCATAGCGCTTCCTCAGGGCGATGGTGAACTCCGGGGCAAAGCCTTTTTTGCCCTTTTGTAGATAACTGGCGACAGCGGTATCGTAGAAGGCGACGTGCTGGAATGCCTTTTGCGCCAGCTTTTTTCGACTTTCGAAGTCCACGCCACCGCGGCGCAGTTGCTCCAAGATAGGGCCGTAATCGCTGGGCTCAACCAGCACCAGGACATCAGTGAAGTTCTTAGCTGCGGCTCGAATCATGGTCGGGCCACCGATGTCGATGTTCTCCACAGCCTCTTCGAAGGTGACATCGGGCTTGGCCACAGTTTGAAGGAAAGGGTAAAGATTGACGGCAACGAGGTCTATGGTCTCGATGCCGCTCTTGGCTAATTGTTCCATATGGCTTTCCAAATCCCTCCGCGCCAGGATGCCGCCATGGACTGCGGGATGAAGAGTCTTCACCCTGCCATCCAAGATCTCGGGGAAGCCGGTGAGCTCGGCGACCTCACGGACGGCGACCCCAGCTTCAGAAAGGGCTTTCTTGGTGCCTCCGGTGCTGAAGACCTCAAATCCAAGCTCCAGAAGCCCCCTGGCAAAGTCGATAATCCCAGTCTTGTCCCAGACGCTCAAGATGGCGCGCATTAATCACCTCCTAAGTTATGACCACTCTCTCCGTCCCTCCCCGCTCCACCGCGCCGATGACTCTGGCGCCGGCGAGGGAAGCCGAAAGGTGACCGGCATCGTCAGGCGAGGAGATAAGGGCCATGCCGATGCCCATGTTGAACACCCGATACATCTCCTTCTCATCTATATTGCCCCTTTTTTGAATCAGAGTGAAGATGGGAGGGATTTTCCAGGAGCCTCTGTCGAGCTTTGCTGTCAGCCCCGGGGGCAGGGTTCGGGGCAAATTATCAACGAGCCCGCCGCCGGTTATATGAGCCATCCCCTTGATCTTGGGGAGCAGCGGCTTGAGCATCTGGTAGTAGCAGCGATGGGGCTCGAGGAGCTCCTGGCCTAAGGTGCGACCGAGCTCGGGATACAATTGGCCCAATACCGAAGGCTCAGTGCCGAAGAGCTTTCGCACCAGGGAATAGCCATTGGTATGAAGCCCGCTGGAGGCAAGCCCAATGATGACATCGCCTGCCTTGATGGAGCGGCCGTCGATGATATTCCCTTTTTCCACCACCCCGATGATGAAGCCGACAAGGTCATAATCTCCTTGTGGATAAAATCCGGGCATCTCCGCGGTCTCGCCGCCGATGAGAGCGCAGCTCACAGCGCGGCAGGCCTCGGCCATTCCCTTAACGATGGCTTCCACCTGCTGGGGAACAAGCTTTCCCATGGCGATGTAGTCGAGGAAGAATAAAGGCTCGGCGCCTGAGGTCAGGATATCGTTGACGCAGTGATTGACCAGGTCGATGCCGATGGTATCATGCCTGCCCAGGGCAGCGGCGATCTTGAGCTTGGTGCCCACGCCATCGACGCTGGAGACCAGGATCGGCTCCCTGTAACCTTTGAGCTGATAGAGCCCGGCGAAGGGGCCGACGCCGCTCATGACCTCGGGGCGGAGGGTGGCATGGGCATGCCTTTTGATCAGCTCCTTGGCCCTCCTGGCAGCATCGAGGTCAACGCCGGCTGCGGCGTAGGTTTGCCGTTTCATTTACCCTTTCTCTTAGCGTGTTAAAAAACTCTTCCTCTTCCATTTCTCCTCTGCGATTCTAAGCCCTGGCGACGAAGCCGCTTGTGGGCTTATGCCCCATTTCGCTTCGTCTCCAGCGCCAGCTTATTCATCTCCAGCTGGACGGGGACGGAGTAGTCTCCGTTGAAGCAGGCAAGGCAGAAGGTATCCCAGGGCAGACCAACCGCCCGAACCAGACCATCAAGGCTTAAATAGCCCAGGGAATCGGCGCCGATGAATTCGGCGATCTCAGGGACTGACTTATGGGCAGCAATAAGCTCCGCCCTGGTAGCCATATCGATGCCGAAGAAACAAGGGTAACGGATAGGCGAGGCACAAATCCTCAAATGGACTTCCTTGGTCCCAGCCCCGCGCAATAGGCTGACGATCCGCGGCGTAGTCGTGCATCGGACAATGCTATCATCGACTACGACCACCCTCTTTCCCGAGAGAACCTCGGGAAGCGGACTGAATTTGAGCCTGACACCGGTCTCGCGCAGCCGCTGATCGGGCTCGATGAAGGTGCGTCCCACATAGCGGCTCTTGATGAATGCCTCACCAAACGGAATCCCTGAGGCCTGGGAATAGCCCACCCCGGCTGCTGTCGCTGAATCGGGGATGCCGATGACCAAGTCGGCATCTACAGGATATTCCTGAGATAAACCCGCTCCCATGGCTTGCCTCGTCGGATAGAGGCGCCGACCGTTTATTATGCTATCGGGACGAGCAAAATAGATATATTCAAAGATGCAAAGCGCCCTTCTCCCTGAATCGCCGCCGACAAAGCTGTGGACTCCAGAATCATCGATGATGACCACCTCACCGGGAGCGACTTCACGCAGGAATTGCATTCCAAGCTGATCCAGAGCACAGCTCTCCGAAGCTATTGCCCAGTTGCCATTAAAAGAGCCCAGACAAAGGGGACGGACTCCAAAGGGGTCACGAACCCCGATAAGCTTATCTTTGGTCAACAGCACCAAGCTATAAGCCCCTTGCAGCCGCCCCATGGCATATTTGATCTTGTCGCTTAAGCTCTTCCCCGGCGCTGAGGCAATGAGATTGGCGATAACCTCGGAATCAGTGCCTGTAGCGAAGGTGTAGCCTTGGTCCTCAAGTTCCTGGCGCAGGTATTGGGCATTGATGATGTTGCCGTTATGTCCCAGCGCAATCTCATCAGAGGAGCTGGTCACCACTATCGGTTGAGCATTTGCTATCCTGCTCGAGCCGGCGGTGGAATAGCGGGTGTGCCCGATGGCGATATGCCCCCCAAGCTGATTCAGGACACCCTCATTAAAGGCTTGAGCCACAAGTCCCATAGCAGTATGCACTCGAATCATTCTGCCATCGGAGGTAGCAATGCCGGCGCTCTCTTGACCCCGATGCTGAAGAGAATAGAGGGCAAAATAGGTCAGCCGAGCCACATCCTCACCGGGAGCATAAATGCCGGAGATGCCACAGCTCTCACGTAATGCCATGCCCAATTAGATTATAGCCCCTTCTCAATCTCAAGGCAATCCCCCTGCCTTGACAATAAAGGTGCCTACTGATAAAGTTAGAATTGCATTGACAGGGCAGGTTCAGGTTTTCACTGGGAATGGCAAAGGCAAGACCTCAGCGGCTATAGGCGCGGTGCTCCGAGCTGTGGGACAGGGGCTTCATGTGTTTATCGTCTTCTTCATGAAGGGCAATTATCCCTATGGCGAACAAAAAGCCCTGAGCTATCTGCCCAATGTGACCGTGGCCAGATTTGGATTGCCCAGCTTCGTCGACCCCGAGAATGTAAAAGAGGAGGACAAGAAGGAAGCGAGGGAGGCGTTGGCAGCGGCCCGAGAAGCCATGCACAGCGGGGAATATGACCTCGTAGTGCTCGACGAGGTGAATATCGCCGCTGCCTGGGGCTTGGTCGGCGTCGCTGAGGTAGTGGAGCTGATTAATGATAAGCCGGAAGCCGTCGAGCTCATCCTCACCGGTCGCTACGCCGATCCAGAGCTGATCAAGCTCGCAGATCTGGTCACTGAGATGCTCGATATCAAGCATTCCCACGAAAAGGGAGTGCCAGCACGGCCGGGCTTTGAGTATTAACAGAAGGTAGGAGGACATAATGGATATCACTTTAAGCGTAATCAAAGCTGACATCGGTGGCTATGTAGGGCACTCCAGCATGCACCCGGCACTTATCGAAAAAGGGCAAGAGTGCCTCGAGCCGGCAAAGCGGGATGGACTGCTCATCGATTTCCATGTCACCAGGGCAGGCGATGACCTGCAGCTGATCATGACCCATCAAAATGGTGTGGACAATGAGCAGATTCACCGTCTCGCCTGGGACACCTTCGAAGCCGGCACCAAGCTGGCCCGGGAGATGAAGCTCTATGGTGCGGGGCAGGATCTGCTCGCCGATGCCTTTGCCGGAACTGTTAAGGGGATGGGACCGGGGGTGGCCGAGATGACATTTACCGAGCGAGCCTCGGAGCCAGTGCTCATCTTTATGGCCGATAAGACCGCATCCGGCGCCTGGAATCTTCCACTTTATAAGATCTTCGCCGACCCATTCAACACCATTGGCCTCGTCATCGCCGAGAATATGCATAAGGGTTTCTCCTTCGAGGTCCATGATGTTAAGGGGCATAAGAAGATCACATTCAATGCTCCAGAGGAGATCTACGATATGCTTATATTCCTCGGCACTCCGTCCCGCTATGCGGTCAAGGCTGTCTATCATCGGGAGATGAACGATGTAGCTGCTGTCTCCTCAACCCAGCGCCTGTCCCTGATCGCCGGCAGGTATGTGGGCAAGGACGACCCGGTGTGCATTGTCCGCAGCCAAGGTTATCTCCCCGCCGTGGGCGAGGTTCTTGAACCCTTCACCCAGCCTCATATCGTTGAGGGTTGGATGCGGGGCTCGCATCACGGTCCCCTGATGCCGGTGTCTCTTCGCGACTGCAATCCCAGCCGCTTTGATGGCCCGCCCCGGGTATGGGCCGCTGGCTTCCAGCTCTGCAATGGCAAGCTCATCGGCCCCAGGGATATGTTCGATGACCCATCCTTCGATGAGGCGCGGCGCCGGGCTAATGTCCTCGCCGATTGGCTGAGAATGCACGGCCCCTTCGAGCCCCATCGCCTCCCGCTCGAGGAAATGGAGTATACCACTATGCCCCAGGTGATGAAAAAGCTTGAGGGGAGATTCACCGAGCTTGAGTGAGCTCCTTTTGGCCACCGATAACGCGGGCAAGGTGCGAGAATACTCCTTGCTCTTGAAAGATTTGCCATTTATCCTCGCCACCCCTGATAAAAAGGGGGTCAGGGTCGCCATCAATGAAAGCGATGCCACATTGGAAGGGAATGCGGCTCTGAAGGCAAGAACCTATGCTCAGTCCTCAAACCTGCTCACATTAGCCGATGACTCGGGGCTCGAGGTCGATGCCCTGGCTGGCGAGCCCGGTCCCCGCTCCGCCCGCTATGCCGGGGAGGGGGCTTCCGATAGGGAAAGGGTAGAATTCCTGTTGCAAAAGCTTTCCGCTGTGCCCTGGGAAAAGAGGGGCGCACGCTTCAGGTGTGTTATCGCCATTGCCACGCCAGAGGGCAAAATCGAGCTCTGTCACGGCGAATGTGAAGGCATAATCGCTTATGAGCCCAAGGGCGAAAACGGCTTCGGCTATGACCCTATCTTCTATCTTCCTCAGCTGGGCAAAACAATGGCCGAATTGCCTTTGGAGCAGAAGAATAAGATAAGCCACCGCGGCAAGGCAGCGCAGAAGGCGCAGCAGATCTTGCACCGGCTAAGTGGAGGGCAGAATTGAGCGGGCTCTATGATTCCTTTCAGCGCCCGATAAACTACCTGCGCATCTCGATCACCGACCGCTGCAATCTGCGCTGCATCTACTGCATGCCCGTTGAGGGGATAACATCCATCCCCCATGACCAGATACTGCGCTATGAGGAGATCTACCTCGTGGCTCAGGCAGCAGCCAAGCTGGGCATAAACAAACTGCGCCTCACCGGAGGCGAGCCTTTGATCCGCTCTCACTTGGTGACCCTGGTCGAGATGTTAGCCGGAATAGAGGGCATCGATGACATCGCCCTGACCACAAACGGAGTGCTGCTCAAGCACTATGCCTTTGACCTTAAACAGGCTGGGCTTAAACGGGTCAACATCAGCATTGATTCCCTTCAGGAGAGAAAATTCCACCGCATTACCAGGGTGGGAACTATGAACGATGTCCTTGAGGGCATGAGTGCAGCACATCAAGCAGGGCTTGAGCCGGTAAAGGTCAATACCGTGATCCTGCGCGGCGTAAATGATGACGAGATTATCGACTTCGCTCAAAAGACAATCGATGAGGGCTGGCATGTGCGATTCATCGAGCTCATCCCCATCGGTCAGGGGCAAAGGAGAAAATGGTTTATGCCTATATCCGAGATCAGGGCTCGCATTGAGGAGCTGGGGATGCTGGAGCCGTGCCCACTGAGTGGCAATGGTCCGGCTAAATATTTTCGCCTCCCAGATTCCCGAGGCACCGTCGGCTTCATCAGCCCCGTCACCGAGCATATCTGCATTCGCTGCAATCGCTTACGCCTCACCGCTGACGGCAAGCTACGCCCCTGTCTGCTCTCAGACGAGGAGATCGACCTTCGAGAGCCATTGCGGCGTGGAGTATCGAGCGAGCAAATATGCCATTTAATCCGGGAAGCAGTGGCTGCCAAGCCCCAAGGGCACCAGCTGGCAAAAGGGATCACCTCCAAAAAGCAAGCCATGGCCCAGATCGGAGGCTGAGGACAGGATGACGGAAACTCGCATGGTTGATATCAGCGCAAAGCAGGACACAGCGCGGGTAGCGGTGGCTAAAGGGATGGTGGTGATGAAGCCGCAAACATTGGCCCTGATTGAACAGGGGAAAATGGCTAAGGGTGATGTCCTCTCTATGGCCCAGACGGCGGGGATCATGGCGGCAAAAAGGACTGCGGAGCTCATTCCCCTATGCCATCCTCTATTGCTTACCGATGTCACTGTGGAATTTGAGCTGAATAAAGAGAAGAGCGCAGTGGAGATCACTGCCACGGTCAAGAGCACAGGGAAAACAGGGGTTGAGATGGAGGCGCTGACCGCGGTAGCGGTCAGCGCCCTGACCATTTACGATATGTGCAAGCCGGTGGAGCGCGGGATCAAAATCCAGGACATCCGCCTGGTGAGGAAAAGCGGCGGCAAAAGCGGCACCATTGTCCTCGAGTAAAAGCACCCCATAATTACACCGCGACCTAAGCTGTGCTTGCTTCTCCTCGTGCCGGTGCACAAAGAGAGGTTTTTTTATTTCTTTACCGCATCGATAATCCCCTCTACTGCGACATATATAGCACAGAGTCCGCCTGCTATTGAGAGGACTACTTCAGGGTCAAGGTTAAAGCCAAAGCCTGCGGCCAGAGTGATTATCGCCATCCCTATAGTCGTCCACCATTTGCGACTCTGTAGTCTATCTCTCCAGCTTCTTGGGGATTCAGAGTTTTCTGCCATCATCATCACCACCTTCGTTTCTTACTCCCAGACCGCTACCAGCACGGCATCGTTTGGGTTGCTCTCATCGAAGAAGATAAGGGCACAATTGCGCCCCACCACCATCTCCGCCACCGGGATGTTTCGCGCCACCGCCAGCCCCTCGAGCCACACCGAGAGGCTGCCCAATAGCTGCACCGTAGCTTTGTAGCTTCCTGAATCAAAGGCCTTGACCACGCCACATCTCAGCTCCATGTTACACACCCCCAAGCTCAAGCCGCTGCTCATAGCGACCGTCTTCGGCGGAATAGCGCAAGGTCAGCCCCAGCACTCGCCTCTTCTCCTCCTCAAGGCCGGCTCGGCTATCGGTGACATCGATGACATCGTAGAGCTCCTGGCCGCAATTCGGCGGCACCAGTATCTCGCCATCGCTGGCAGTGATTTCCTGGCGGCGGAGCTCAGCCTGGGCCCGTTTCTGCGCTTTCTCCGCGGTATCCAGATTCAGGTCATGGACCTGGTGAAGGCGATCGTAAACCTTTGCAATCCCGGGCCAGTCAAAGCCCTCGCTCAGCACCCCATCGCCAAAGACCTGAACTCGATCGATCTCGGGAGAAAGCTGACTGTATCGTCCCTGCCAAAGGGCATGAGCCACACCATAACTATAGCTGCTGGAGTCAGTCGCCTTGGGGTTTTTGATATAACCATAGCGCCCGCGGAAGAAAAGGACGTCGGGGACCATCTTCAGAAGCTCGCGCACTGCCGAAGCCCCACTCTCCCCGGGATGGATGGCAAAAGCAGGATAGTGATTTGCCATCTCCTCGCTGTTGCTGAAGGCGGAGAATTCCAAGCCAGCTCTGGCGAAGATAAAAGCCAGCAGCTGAAACACGTTCTTGCTGCCAGCGCTCCATGAGAATTGCCGCCGTGCTTTCCAATGCTCTAAAAGCCTCCAGCCATCTGCGGCGTGGAGGACAAAGGCGGCTTGTGCCCCTTTTGAGATATACTCCCAGCCCTCG
This sequence comes from Chloroflexota bacterium, assembly GCA_030615045.1. Classification (GTDB taxonomy): domain Bacteria; phylum Chloroflexota; class Dehalococcoidia; order SZUA-161; family JAUWZY01; genus JAUWZY01. The sequence goes on along the minus strand of JAUWZY010000007.1, from coordinate 9,971 downwards.
ATCCAATAGGCGGGACCTGAGGAGACCTCAATCCCTGCTGTGGTGCGATAGCCGGGGCTGATCGAGACCTGAGAGCCCTGACAAATTGCGGCATAGCTGCCAGTCCCGATATTTCCATAGCGGCCGTCATCGTTGCGAAGCTCTATCCGAGCTTTTCCAGAAGATGGCTCCGCTGAGAAGTTGACCGCGATAACATCCTCAGTCACATCAACCGCAGAAAGAGACAACGGTGCTCTCCAGACTCCAAAAGGAGCCGAGAGCCAAGCGTAGGAGCCGTGATAAGCGAGAGCCAAGCCATAGCTTGAGTAAAGGTCAAAGGGGACTGGCTCGCGCCAGAGATTGGAGATGAATTCGGCACTGGCTAAGGAATGCGACCAGAAAGGACGACTATAAGATGAGACACCGCTATATTTTTCAATGAAAAAGGTTCTGAATACGTCTGGAAAGCTGAGGCTGGGGAACATGAACTCCACATTGGAACCAGCGCTGGCTATGGTGAGCTCAGCTAACGCCGACCAGACGCCGGGGCTCTGAGAATAGCCATCACCATAGATGCAGGTCCAGACGCCTTTCTGGTCTGAAGGGTCTGCCCCGGTGATGATGGGATTCCAGTCCCCTTCATAGAAGACGGAGATGCCGCTTATGGATTGCAGGGAGTTTGTCCACTCCGCTGCGCTCTCCCAGCTTCCTGAGGTTCGTCGGCGTCGATATAGGATTGTGCCGTCAGCATAAAGGACTATGGCATCCCCGTTACCCTTGTGGCAGGCTGCGACTCTGAAGCTTGAGGCTGTGCCTGTGATGGCGCCCATATCAATCCAGCTTCCCCAGCTGGCTCCGTTATCTGAGCTCTCACAGCGATAAAGGTGACCATCGGCGCCGATCCTGAAGGCGAGGACTTCCGCTTCTCTGGAGCAAAGGGCGACCGCATAGGTGCCGGCTTCTGGCATCTCCTCACTCCCCCAAGCGCCCCATGTCGGCTCGGGGTCAACATATTTGCGCGCCCTGAAGTCATCATAGTGTGTGTAGCTTCTCCATATTGAAATGCCAAAGTATCCTGTTTTGCTCCAATCCCCATTTGACCCGCTTGCCTCCTCCAACAAAACATCAGACATATCGAAGACTCGATATGTTAAACTGCTCCCATTAACAATTGCCTGGTGTTTATACCAGGTATTTTTAGGCCGTGAAATAGCCACCGCAACAAGATGGTCATAACCCGTTGAACCCCAAATCTTTGAAATCTTTTTGGTTGTATAAGATGACCCACCCTCAATGGCAACGCAATAACTTCTTGTGTTTGCAACATCTATTCCAAAGGCTAATCTTGCTGCCACATTGTAAGCTGTATCCGTGTCCTTCATTAACGCTTCAACAATATAGGAAGTCAATGATGTCGGCGAACCTTTATATCTCCATGCGTTTTGCCCGGTTGTTGTCTCTCGGTCAACTTTCATCACATTACGACCATCTAATGACACCTGGGACAGTGCGGTTGATGCTCCCATAGCAGTCAAATCGCCGAAATCGGCATCCTCGAAGTCGTCAAACACTATGAATGTATTTACCCCATTGCTTGCCGAAGTAGCATCTGCTTTGTCATAATAGATATAGAAGTTAGCACTGCTAGGCGATTCGGGTATGCTGTCAAACTCTATCCAGAAGATGGCATAATCCCCAGAGACATACCTCTCCCGCCAGTGGTCAAGCTCCGTTGTGCCGTCAGATTCAGTGAAGCGGACATCATTGAAGTCATCCCGGCAGTGCCCACCCAAGTAAACATCATCACCGGAGTCACTGCCAGAACCCTTATGGACTATCAGCTTCATCTGATAGTTCGTCTGTACACCGGCGGTAGTGCCATCAATGGTTATCTGCTTTCGGTAATCATATCCTGATAACCAAGCGCCACCTGCAGCTTCCCACTCTGTCCATAGGGAGAAATCGCTTTCTGGGCCAGGGCTGGTTACACGCTGGCGGTATAGAGCGCCACCAGGGGAGGCGGTGCGAAGGCGGACAAGGCTGCCATCGCCGGGCATAGTGGCGGCGTGATGAGAATCGGGCTCCGAGCCCTGATAGAGGCGCTCCCAGTCAAGTCTGGTAATGCCAGCCACCCGATTGCTCACCTGCACCTTGACGTAAGGCAGACCTGACTTGCTCCTCTGTGCCTCAAGCAATGTAGTCGAAAGAGTCCTCATCACATCACCCAATCAATGCGACTAAGGTTTGGGGCAGGTCCTTCCCCGCTTTACGATAGTGGGCGGCGAGGTGGCGGGCGGCGTGAAGAATTTGTCCCAGAGTAGCCTCAACCCGTTGCCCCCGATAACCCCCTGGGGATAGGGCAGCCACTGCCGCCGGCATCCGGTCCCAATCCACAGTGCTTTCCATGGCAAGCTTCCCGGCGAGCGCCCTAAAGATGGCTCTGCTGTGGTGCGGTAGCTTCCAGGTCTCGGGATCATTGGGGTCGCCCACAATGGCAAAGGCCTCCTTAGGCAAGCCCTCCCTCGATTTACGCATCCCGTTTCGAATCCTATCCAATGACTGAGTCATCTTTTCCATGCTCCCTTCGAAAACTCTCAAGGACCCCAATCGGTGCTCTGTGAATCCTTGGGCTGATAAGGGCGATAAAGGCGACGCACCCGCACAGTATTCTTTCGGCTGTGCTTCGCCAGCCCCTGCATAAAGGCGGCCAACCTATCCTGTCCCCAGGTGAGGTAATTTCGCCAGGTCTCATCTCCGCCCACATTGACCCGATTGGTGGCGAAGCTGGCCCACTCCATAGCGGCATAGCCAGCAGCCCCTATTGCTATCAAGTCCTCAACCGGGGTGGGGATGGTGGAGCCACTGGCATCTAAGGTATGGAGCTTGCCATAATAGATGTAAACATCTTCACCGCCAGCTGGCACCTGATCCACAAGAAGGGTCAGCGTATCAGCCCAGACGCTAAAGCGGACGTAGCTCGGCGGATATTTGGCCACAGGGTACTCTACAGCCTCAATGACCACCAGATCGGAAAGGCTTGATATCGATAGCTCTCGGCTGCCGGCAGTGGTGGTCGGGTTTGCTTTTGCCTCAAGCGGCAGAGAAAGGCTCAGTTCTCGCACTGCATGGTCGATATGGCGGTCCAGCTCGTCATCTGTCCAGCGGTAGTTATTTGAGTCTTCATCATGCAGATCACGGCGGACCCTCGTTCTCATCTCAGAGAGATTCATTCGCTTCTCCTTTAAAGCCCTGGGTAACTTCTCATCTCCGACCTATTCTCAAGCTAAGCTTGAGCCCACCATTTAAAAAAGCCCCTTGGGCGGGGCTGGACGAAGTCCAGTTCCGCCCCTATCTTAGTCACGAACCCCGATGAGCTTAGCCAACTTCAAGGTGCTGAACAGGGCCAGCGACACATACCACTTAACCCTGGTCCTGGTGGCATCCTTAGCCTCGAGGCTGCCCACCCTTTCCGCCTGCAGCCCGCCGGGGGCGGTGAGCCCAGCCAGTGCCCCCTCGCCGAACTTAACAGCGTAGATGGTGGAGCAATCGCTGCTGGTGCCCACTGTCTTATCATCCGGGATCCAATCGTTGACCCCGATGGGGACGCCATCATAATACTGCACCATCTGTCCGAATTGGTTGCGGTCGGTCTCAAAGATGTTGCTGGTTCTGGCCAGGGCAGTGAGCTTTCTGCGTGACCTCCGGCTCATGAGAAGCATCTCAGGCTTGCCGCGCTTGATCTCGTCGATGAGCTCATCGAGCTTATCCAAGGTCAGCGTGTCGCCATTTGTCCCCATGCTCACCGTCTGCCCTGCGGCGCAGAGCTTGTCAATGCCGTCAAAGGCCTTGGTGTCCATCGTGGTATCGCCGTTGACGAAGGTGTCATCGAACTTCTGCTGCACCGCCTTAGCCTTGAGCTGGACTATAGTTGCTTCCAGGTCCTGGATATTGCTTCTGGTGGCGGCGAGGAAGTTATCGACATCGGCGTCACCGCCCAAGATCTTCAGCGTGGCTGTCTGCTGAGTGAAGGTTGGGGTCGATTCAGCCCAGTCATCACCGACATCATAGAACTGGACAGTTGGCGCCGTATTCTCCCGGTTATAGGTCAGCCCGTTGCCCACGATCTCGATGAAGGGGAGTACCTGGAGCACCGGGCTCTCGTAGACAATGGTCTCGATAACCCCGATGAGCAGGATATCGTTGGAAAGCTTTGCTGCCTCTGCTAATGTAAGTGCCATTTTCGAACCTCCTTATTTATTTACTCTTGGTCAAAGCGTAGGCGATTTTATCCCTGGGAGATAGCGCTGAGAGGTCCGGTGCCACCCTCGCTGGCGCCCCGGCAGGGACCCTCTCCTTGGCTTTTTGGGCCTCGATTTGACTCTTCACCCTCTCCACCATCTCCTGAGCCTTAGTCAGCGAGGAATTGATTTCCTCCACCGTGCTCCCTTGCACCAGCTCTTCCGGGATTTCAGGGACTCCAGCCAGCACCAAGGTGCGGTATTCGGCCACGCTGAGCGCCAGCTGCTCCTTGAGAGAGCCAAGCTCCTGCTCTCGACTCGCCAACTGCTCTTTGAGCTGGTTCACTACCTCCTCGAGCTCTTGCGCCTCGCCTTGGCTTTGCTCCACAGTCTCGAGCTCCTCATTCATTGCTCACCTCCTTGGCTAATTTAGTACATATGTTCTACAATGTCAAGGGGATTTTGTCACTTCTGTCATGCCTCTGAGTCAGATTCTGGCCTCAGGCTTTCCTGAAGCTTTCTCTCCTCCAGCCAGCGGCTGAATTCGGCTTCAGGGTCTTGCACGCCGAGGTTTTCCATAGCCCGCCTCCGGCTATGAATCCCGGAGGCGACCAATATCTCCTCGTCTCGCACCTGGCGTCCCTGATCCTGAGGCAGCACCGGACCCCAGATGATGCGGGCACGGCAGGGACCGAACCTCTCCCCGGTCATCTGCTCCCAGATCTTGAGGATCATCTCATTGCGCCGCTTATAGGCTGCAGTTCGGACCAGCCGCTTCCTCTTCACCTTCTGCAACAGCGGGTGCAGCTCCATCTCCAAGGCAATCCCGGAGAGCCCCTGTCGATTGTCGCCGAAGGCAGTGCGCGGCGCCTCTGAGAGATCATGAAGCGCCCGATAGAGCAGGTCGATGTAGTCGACATGGAGCTTGATGCCGCCTCCCTGAAGCAGATCCAACAGATAGGCCCTGGCTTTCTCGGGGAGGGTCCAAACTGCTCCTGGCTGCACCGCGATGTCTTGAGCCTCCTCGATGTTCTCCAAAACGGCGATGGGATTCCCGGAAAGCTCAAGGATCAGGGAAAGCTGGGATAGGGCCCGATTGAGTTCCCGTGCCGACTCGATGAGCGGCGGGATATCAGAAACCCCCCAGAACTTCTTTGGCTCCCTGAGGTTGGGATAGATGACAAAGGGGATAAATCCATAGGGATTTGCTCTCTGCTCCCAGAGCTCATTATCAAGCCAGAGCTCGAAATCCTCGGCCGTCCAGACCTCGACCACCGTGGTTTCTTTGCTCCGCTGCACGCCATAGAGATAATTTGCCTCATCGGCAGAAAGCCGATAGCGACTGGCAACTCGCCACACCCGGTTAACATTGTCCCCCAGCCACCAGACGAACAGCCCCTGAACATCAGGAGATGTGACCTGAATTCGCCTCTCCTGGGCATCCCAGGTCACCTTAAAGCAGCCATCGCCCAAGACAGCGGCATCAAGCTCGGTATCAAAGTCCAACTGCTCCAGATTGTTCTCCTCATATACCCGAAATATGATTTGTTCCGCCCTGCTTGCTCCCTCCTTGGCCTCGGGCGAGCCATCGAGTGGCTCCATGACGAAGTTGAGCCCGCTCATTAAGTAAGATGCAACCTTATCGATGAATACCTTGACATAGTTGAAAGTCAGCCTTCGCTCTCGGCGCCGGGCGTAGCCCTGCCACTGCACCCCGTTATAGAAATCGAGGTTCTCCCGATAAACCTTGAGCCGGTCCCAATCCATGCGCGCAATCTGCTGGGTTAGCGTCAGATTATCCTCTACGAGCCCTCCTTAAGATGCGATGTACTGTTCGCTTGGAAATTCCAAATAGCCCTGCCAATTCATTCACGCCTTTGCCCTCAGCCTCGAGTCTCAAGACGTCATCATCGCGGAGCTCATTGGTCACCGTCCTGCCACCCCGTTCATCGTAGCGGCAGCGCGGCAGAGGACAGTTAAGGCAAGAAGGGAAAAGGTCACAGCCCTGGTCGTGGTATTCATGTTCTTCAGGAAGGAGAACCTCCATCTCAAGCCCATAATAGAACATATGTTCCACACCGTCAAGGGGATTTTGTCACTTTTTCAAAAATTGGGGCACATGCTAAGCCGAGACCTACAAGTTGACAAAGATTTTCCCCCTTGTCTATACTTGGCGCGTAACAAATTTAAAAGTGGGTGATGATGAGAAAGATCGAATTTGTGCTCGCACCGCTGGCAGCTTTAGCCCTGGTGCTCTCCTTGGTGGCGGCTCTGCCCGCCACACCTGCCCTGGCAGCGGGCCAAGTTGAGCTCGTTGAGCTATGGCACAAAGCCTATGACAGTGGTTATCATGATTCAGCTTTTGATGTGGCTGTTGATTCCGAGGACAATGTAAGAGTCACCGGCTACTCTAATGACGGCTCAACTGATAATTACCACACCATAAAATACGATAAGGATGGCAATGAAATATGGAGCAAATCCTATGACGGTGGAAATAACGATCTGGCTTACGGTGTGGTTGTTGATTCCGAGGACAATATCATAGTCACCGGCTTCTCTCACAACGCCACCGGCAACGGGATGGATAATTACTACACCATAAAATACGATAAGGATGGCAATGAGATATGGAACCAATCCTATGCCGATGGGAGAACGGATCAGGCGATGGCTGTGGCTGTCGACTCACAGGACAATATCATAGTCACAGGCTGCTCTCGCAACCTTGGTGTTTATTACCTCACCATAAAATACAACCAGAATGGCACTGAGATATGGAACGAAACCTATGCGGACGACCCTGTATCTGAGGCTTTTGGTGTCGCTGTTGATTCCGAGGATAATGTGATAGTCACGGGCCAATCTGGCTACGCTCTTGGCTACTGGCACACCATTAAATACAATGGAACGAATGGCACCCAGATCTGGCTGGTAACCTATGGCGGTGGCGGCGATAATGAGGGTCACTGTGTGGCTCTTGATTCCGAGGGCAACATAATAGTCACCGGCATATCCCAACCCCATAATGGCCTATCTCCTTGGGATTACCACACCATAAAATATGACCCAAATCCCAAGGAAATATGGAGCAAAACCTATGACAGTGGTTACGACGATTGGCCCATGGGTTTGGCTGTTGATTCTGCGGATAATGTGATAGTCACAGGCTACTCCTCCGATGGCTCAACTGATAGTAATTACTACACCATAATATACGATCAGGATGGCAATGAAATAGGGAATGCAACCTATGACAGCGGTTATGATGATGGGGCGATGGGTGTGGCTGTTGACTCCGAGGACAATATAATAGTCACAGGCTACTCCTCCGATGGCTCAACTTATAATTACTACACTATAAAATATGAGACTATAACTGTGCCGGCAGGCTGCGGTGGGCTTTCTGGCTGTGCTATCGCGGGCATAGCGGTGGGAGCATTCGTCGCTGGAGGGCTCATCTCTTACTTCATAGTGAGAAGGACGCGGGCAGGCTGATAATCGCCTCCCCGCCTTTACAAGCCCTGGTTGGCTCGGGCTCCACTCCGTAAAAACCCTTTAGCGCCCCGTGGTGTATATCGTGCTGCTTCCACTAAGAGCGCCAAGCTCATCAAGAAGTCGTCATGGCCCTCGCTGGGGTCGACGTAGAAGTTCATCGTCTGATTTGCTCGAAAGTTGCTTCTGGCTCGCTCCATCTCATGCCAGAACTCCTGATATTCCTCAGAGCCATCCCGGGTATACATCTTGACCCTGCCCGAATTCAGCGCCGCCAGAAGCTCAAACCTGAGCTTGGACTTGCTCTGTTGGCTGAATTGGAAAGGCATGACCACCGAGCCGCCCAATGCCGAGGACAGAAAGCTTGCCACCCCGGCGCCGACACCGGTGGCATCAACAACCACTCGTTTTGCCCGCCATACATTCTTCAACAGGTCAAAAAGCTGAGGGTAGAGGCTGGCATAAGCTCTCCCCGTCCACCAGTAGTGCTCCACGATATCGACCCGGGGCAGTGGCACAAGCTCACTGACAGCGGAAAAATCGAGCTCGCCGATGGTTACCACCGTGGAATCCTGCCTTGGCTTTATCGCCCTGAGCACGGCATCCTCCCCTTCCTCAGCCTCTCCAGCTAAGTCGATGCCAGCGACATAGACTCCTTTTTCAGCCGGCTGGTGGCGACGGGGATGATCCCCCTGGAGCTGCGCTCTCTGGCTTGAGGTTAAGAACCGCCCCCCACCCCGAAGCGGCTTTAAGCAATACTGGGTCAAAAATAAGGGATGGCTTTCTCCCAGCCGCTCCTTTTCCCCCTCCACGTAGCGAAGATAATCAGCGTTATATTTGGCCACCTCTTGCCAGTCATAGCGAAAATGGCGCTTAATTCCATCCTTCCGCTCCAACTCCGAATTGAGCTGCTTCACCTCCTCCAACAGGGTGGCATCATCCCAGGCGGTGCCGTAGAGGACCGTGGTCACATTGGTTGCTGCCCCCATAGGCTTGAACTCCTTGGCATACTTCTCCTTGGACACATCCTGGCTTTCATCGACCTCGAGCAGGATATGGGCGGTAGCTCCGACCACATTTGCTGAGTTATCAGCGCTCAGGAAGATCTGGCGCGCCTTTCCCAGCCGCACTATATAGCCATGCTCCGGGAGCCAAAAGCCGGAGAAACCGGCATCATTGAGCCTCTCCTTGAGCCGCATCATGCTGATGATAGTCTGCGGCTTGAATGTTGGGGCGCACTTTATGGCATTGCCGCCAAGATCCATAAACAGGGTGAGCAGCAGCACCTCAAGCTGTGCCGAGAGCTCGTTCTTGCCCCCCTGCCGCGCCAGCTCCACCGAGAAGGTCAATCCCTTGCCGCTGAATACGCTATCCAAGATCGCTTTCCCGACCTCAACCTGATATGGCCTCAGCTTATGTCGAATTGCCATTTCCCTTAGCCCAAAAAATGCGTTATCGCCTCTGGCAGCATAGCGACGCCGACCTCTTTGAGCACCCCGGTGACGGCATCGGTCAGGTTCTCCTTGGCATCTTTTGACAGCCGATATCTTGTGCCCACAGCCTTCACCAGAAGCTCTATCGCCCGTAACAGCAAGGGCATATTCTCCGGGTGCTCGCTGAGCAGCTGCTTAAGCCTGAGTCGGAGCAAAGCAATCTCCTCATCCAGGCCCTCGACATCCCATGCCTGGCGAAGCTCCACCTGCTCCGCCTCGCTCAATGCCTGAGCATAGAAGGCATCGGCGGCTTTTTTCTTAGCCTTTTTTGCCATCAAGGACCTCGATTATCCCTTCCACTCCATCCGGAGAGAGCTGGGAGATGACCTCAACCATGCCCAGAAGCAGGCACAGCGCCGCCAGCTCCCAGTGGCCCTCTCCCAGAGCCCGGGATAGGACGGACATATCTCCTCCTTAGTCTTTTTACCTGCGCCTTAGCTGCCGTAAGATCAAAATGGTGATCAGCAGCGAGCTCAGGCAAAGGAAAAGATGGGCCAGAAACCAGTGCTCTGGCTCAAAGAAAAAGCGATAAGCCCAGACCTCGCCCTGCAATAGAGCGAAGGCGCCAAAATAGGAGCTTTCGATGAAAAGGGCCAGGTTTAAGACGGCTAATACCGCAGCCCCAGCACAGTACTTTCTCTCCTGCGAGCGATAAATCAAAAAATAGCCGGCATTGAACCCGCTGCTCACTGCGGTGAGCGCATATTGAGAGATGACCAAGTAAGTAAGCATTTCACCCGCATATTAGCACGGATGTTCTAATAAT
>JAUWZY010000001.1 GCA_030615045.1 Chloroflexota bacterium | reverse complement strand
GGTGACCTCAAATTGATTGTCCCTCCTTATCTGGTTCTTTATCCGCCGCAACAGCGGGCTCTTAAACTCGATAACCTGACCACAGCCAAGGCAGACCAGGTGGTAGTGTTCAGTAGGGCTTTTGACCTCATAGTGGTGATGGTTTTCGCTGAGGTGGCGTTCCTCTACTAAGCCAAGCTTCTTAAACAGCCGCAGGTTGCGATATACCGTGGACAGGCTTATCCTGGGCTCACGCTCCTTAGCCCGGCGGAAGAGTTCATCGGCATCCAGATGCCCTCCAGCTTGGGAGATGAGTTCTAAAAGGAGCCTTCGCTGCCACGTCATCCGCTCCCCGATACCCTCTTGATTTGCCGCTTGCTCCAATCCGCTCTTATTGAAAATGGTTTTCATTTGCAATAAGAGTATAACGCATGCCATCCCGTCTGTCAATACCCTTTTACAAGTGAGGGCGAGAAAGTTATAATCCGGTTAAGGCTATCCCTTGCTGGAGGCGAAAGATACGGATTCAGCATCTAAGTCTGGCAAACTTTCGCAATTACATCCGCCTCGAACTTCACCTGCCACCAGACATACTGATACTTCTGGGGGGCAATGCTCAGGGCAAGAGCAACCTTCTTGAGGCCATCTACCTTTTGGCCACGACTAAATCACCTCGTACTGCCAGTGACGTAGAGCTGATAAACTGGTCTGCGTTAAGAGAAAAGGACCCAGTTGCTCGCCTTGAGGTCCAGGCGCAGAGGGCTAGCGGGAGCCTGCGGGTGGAGATCGCCCTGAGGGGCAAAATCGTCGCTGCAGAAGCGGGAGCTAGTTATGTCCAGAAGCGGATTCGAGTAAATGGCGTCGACCGCCGCGCCATGGACCTCATTGGGCTAATCAACGTGGTCTTGTTCAGTCCCAAAGACATCGACCTCGTTGATGGCGAACCGGCATTGCGTCGCCGCTATCTTGACATCACCAATTCCCAAGCCGACCACCGCTATCTCAGAGCGTTACAGCGATACCATAGGGTTCTGCAGCGGCGAAATTATCTCCTGCGCCTGATAGCTGAGCACCGAGCTCGCCCCGAGGAGCTTGATTTTTGGGACCGGGAATTAGTGGAAGCGGGCTCTTATCTCATAGCCCTGCGCCAGCAAACGGTGGCTGCGCTTGATGAGCTGGCTCGGCCGATCCATGATCAGCTAACTGAGGGACAAGAGAGGCTGAAAATGATCTATCAAAGCAGCGTCGACAAAGAGGCATTTCAGGAAGCGCTATCCGCCGCCCGAGATAAAGAGGTGGCTCAGGGGATGACCTTGATCGGCCCGCACCGTGATGACCTCCGCTTCCTGGTCAATGAAAGAGACATGAACATTTATGGTTCTCGGGGGCAAAATCGAACTATAGCCCTGTCCTTAAAGCTGGCCGAGGCCAAATTCATAGCAGCAAGGGCTGGCGACTCGCCGGTTCTGCTTCTGGATGATGTCCTCTCCGAGCTCGATGCCCAGCGTCGCCATCATTTACTCCAAGCCGCCCTGGGCTATCAGCAAGTGGTGATCACAGCCAGCGATGCCGACCGCTTTGAGCCCGCTTTCTTAGCTCGAGCTGCCAAGTTCGAGGTCAGGTCCGGGATGATCCAAGCCCTTTAGACCTTGCCGAAGACGTCTTTGAACCTCTCGAAAAAGCCCCTCTCCGCTTCGTCCTTGGGCAGAGACGCCGGGCCAAGCGTCTTAGCCAGCTCTTGGAAGAGCTTTTTCTGATCTTTATCTAAGGACTGTGGGGTGACCACATGGACCCTGACTATTTGATCGCCGCGACTATGTCCCCGGAAATGAGGAGCGCCTTTCCCCTTAATGCGGAATAAACTGCCTGACTGAGTCCCTGCCGGGATCTTGAGCAAGAAGTGGCCATCGACTGTGGGCACCTGGATCTCATCACCCAAAGCAGCCTGGGCAAAATTTAGCGCCAGGACGTAGAGGATATCATTGCCCTCTCGTTTGAAGAGCTCGTGTTCCTGCATTGACAAAATTACGTAGAGGTTTCCCGGGGCGCCGCCTCGGGAGCCTGAATTCCCCTCTCCACTCAGCCTGATGGTGATGCCATCATCGACGCCGGGCGGGATGGTTATCACGATATTGCGTCTGCGCCGTTCCTTGCCCGTTCCTTTGCATTGGGGACAGGGCTTGCTGATAATCCGCCCTTCACCATGGCAGCGATTGCAGAGGGTCACATTGATGAACTGGCCAAAGAAACTGCGCTGGGCGCGGCGTATTTCTCCACTGCCATTGCAGTTGGGACATCTTATTGGTTGGCTTCCTGGCTCGGAGCCGGTCCCATGACAAAGCGAACAGCTCTCGGTGCGCACCACCTCCAGCTCCTTCTCACAGCCGAAGATCGCTTCCTCAAAGGAGATGGCGAGATTGTAGTGCAGGTCGGCGCCCTGCTGTGGCGCGGTGCGGCGCGCCCGCACTCCGCCGCCGAAGAAAGCGTCAAAGATGCTACCCAGGTCGCCGAAGTCAAAGCCCTCAAAGCCACGGCCGAAGTGAGGAATGCCAGCAGTACCAAAGCGGTCATAGGTAGCCCGCTGTTCCGGGTTGCTCAGCACCTCATAAGCCTCATTGATCTCCTTGAACTTCTCCTCGGCGTCCTTATCTTTGTTGTGGTCGGGGTGGTACTGAAAGGCCAACTTGCGATAAGCTCTCTTGAGCTCCTCCTGAGAGGCATCTCGAGCCACGCCCAGGACCTCATAGTAATCGCGTTTAATAGCCATGGCCTTAAACCCTAACTTTTCATTATAGCTCTTATTTCCTATTGATACAAGGAGGCTTGACAACAGCTTACCTCACTCCTTATAATGAGAACTGATTTGTGACCCCAGTCAGCCATGAGGATCAACGTCGCTCAGCAACTTAAACAACCCATAGGGCAAGTTCGGCGCTATCAGATCAGTGAAATCAACGACCGAGATCTGCCCATTGAGGGTGAGGTGCGATTGCTGCGCACAAACCGAAGCATCTTGGTCACAGCGAGGCTGCAAACGACGGTTAAATGTATATGTAGCCGCTGCCTTGAAGAGTTTGAATGCCCACTGACTTTGGACATAGAGGAGGAATACTTCCCCACCACGGATACGATCAGTGGCCTTTCTCTGTCTCTGCCTGAGGGTGCCGAGGGCTTTGTTATCGATGAAAGCCATGTGCTCGACCTGAGTGAGGCTATCCGCCAGCATACGCTTTTGGCACTACCGATGAAGCCAATTTGTAAAGATGATTGTGCTGGGCTGTGCCCCGATTGTGGCCACAATCTCAATTATGGCCCTTGCAACTGTAATAGGGAAACTGTTAGCTCCCCCTGGGCTCAGCTTCAAAGCTGGCACCCCGAGGGGGAGGAGAGCGAGAAGTAGCTGCCGTGGCCGCTTTGCCCAAAAGGAAGACATCACAAGCTCGCCGTGGGAAAAGACGTTCCCATCGTCAATTCTCGTTTCCTCAGTTGGTTCCCTGCCCGCAATGTCATGCTCTCAAGCCATCCCATCGTGTCTGCCCCAACTGCGGGAGCTATCGAGGACGGGAAGTGCTGCCGATAGAGAGCAAGAAGGGGAAAGGGCGATAGATGGAGGGAGCCATGGGTGACATCGCTTTCGTCTTTCCCGGCCAGGGGTCGCAAAAACTGGGCATGGGGCTGGACCTGTATCAGGATTCCCCCGCAGCCCGGGAGGTCTTCGAGGAATGCGACCGAGCTCTCGATTTCCCTCTATCTCAGCTCTGTTTTCAGGGTCCAGAAGAGGAGCTTTGTCAAACCATCCATGCCCAACCGGCGATAATGGCAACCAGCATCGCTTGCCTCAGGGCTGTTTCTGAGCTTCATAGTGGGTTTCAGCCCTCATTGGTGGCTGGGCATAGCCTCGGCGAGTATACTGCGTTAGTAGCCGCTGGGGTTCTCGAATTCAGCGATTGCATCCGCCTTGTTCAAGAGCGGGGGCGGTTGATGCATCAGGCGGGGGCAAGGCAACCCGGCGGTATGGCGGCGATCATCGGGCTTGATGAACCATCCCTGGCTAAGCTTTGCCAGGAGGTTGGGGTAGAGATCGCCAACATCAACTCCCCGAATCAGATCGTGATCAGCGGGGCAGTGGAGGCTCTGAATCAGGCTATGGAACTGGCCCGGAGCCAAGGGGCACGGGTAGTCCCCCTCGAGGTTAGCGGCGCCTTCCATTCCCAGCTTATGAAGTCGGCTGCGGATGAGCTGGCTCGCATCATCTCCGAGCTCCACTTCCGTGACCCCGAGATCCCCATTGTGGTCAACACCACCGCTCAGCCGGCGACTACTGCTCAGGAGATCAAGGAGGAGCTGGCGCACCAGCTCCGTCATTGTGTTCGTTGGCGACATTCGGTACAATATATGATTGACCACGGGGTTTCCACATTCATCGAGATCGGCCCCGGGAGCGTGCTTTCTGGGCTTATTAAGAGGATCGATAAGGGGGCGCAGACCGTCAACATCAGCGATATGTCCTCCATTAGAGCGCTGAGCTTTTGGGCAGGGGATGGGTTGATGATCGAGTCCTACCGCTTCGGTCACGTTGTCATCGATGGGAAGGAATACTCCAACGACGTCCTCATTCTGCGCCAAGGCGTCAAGGATTGGTGGCGGAGGCAAGGACATGAGCTTTGCCCTGAGGATCTCGATGAAATCGTCTCCGAGAGGCCGCAGGCATTGATCGTTGGAACCGGGGCGTATGGACTGGTGCAGATCCCGGCTGAGACCAGACAATACCTTGAATCTCAAGGCATCGAGTTAGTAGTGGCAGCTACTGATAAGGCCTGTGATAGTTATAACCAGCTTTGCCGATCTCAGAGAGTGGCTGCTGCCTTGCACCTCACCTGTTAGCCATGGGGATAATAAGAACTAAATCAGCGACCAAGACCATCGTCAAATGCCGTTGCTGCGGGAAGGAATCGGTTCTTATCTCTCAGAGCTTGGGGCTGTGCGCTGAGTGCATAAAGAACCACTTTGCTGAGCTTCACCAAGCTGTGGAACAGGTTCATCATGATGAGAGAGAGGGGTTTGGCCTGCCCAAAGAGCCGCCGAAGGGGGAAAAAGGGCTGAGCTGTCGCATTTGCCTCAATGAATGCAGCATCCCCGAGGCCGGCAGGAGCTATTGTGGGCTCAGGATCAACATCGGCGGCAAGCTCAGCGGCGCCGTGGGGCAAAGAGGCAATGTCTCTTGGTATCATGACCCTCTGCCTACCAATTGCGTCGCCGATTGGGTCTGTCCTGGAGGCACCGGCGCCGGATATCCCCGGTTGGCCTATCGCAATGGTCCGGAGTTCGGCTATAACAACCTCGCTGTTTTCTATCAGGCCTGCTCCTTCGATTGCCTCTTTTGCCAGAATTGGCACTATCGCCTTTCCGCAACCGCTGCGCCCAAGGCCAGTGCCCAAGAACTTGCCGACCAGGTGGATGAGAAGACATCCTGCATCTGCTACTTCGGAGGCGACCCAACACCTCAACTCCCGCATGCTATCCTGGCATCTCGGCTGGCTTTGAACCAGGCCAAGGACAGAATCCTCCGTATCTGTTGGGAGACGAATGGCTCGATGCATCCCAATCTATTACGGCAGATGGCTGAACTTTCGCTAAAGTCCGGGGGCTGCATCAAGTTCGACCTCAAGGCCTGGAGCGAGGAGTTGCACCTGGCCCTCTGTGGGGTGAGCAATAAAAGGACGTTGCAAAACTTCCGCCTCTTAGCTCAGTATATCGAGAGGAGACCTCAGCCCCCATTGCTGGTGGCCAGCACCCTTCTCATCCCTGGATATGTGGAAACGGAGGAGGTGGCGAAGATTGCCACCTTCATTGCCTCCCTGAATCCTGAAATTCCCTATGCCCTTCTTGCCTTTTATCCCCATTTCTTCATGGGCGACCTTCCCACTACCTCAAGGAGGCATGCCCAGGAATGCTTGTAGGTGGCAAAGGAAACAGGGTTAAACAACGTGCGGGTGGGGAACATCCACTTGCTGGGCAGCGATTATTAATGGATGGCTGTTATGCGGCGCAAGGCTAGGGCCTTAGCTTTACAAACATTATATGAGGTCGATTGTGTGGGACATGAGCCGGCATCGACTCTGGCCCGGCTGATGGAGGATAAGCCCCTGTCTGGGGAGGCAGCGACCTTCGCTCAGGGGCTGGTGAACGGGGTTCTGGATAATAGGGCAAAGCTTGATGCCATCATCCAAACCTATGCCTCGAATTTCCCGGTGGCACAGCTTTCAATAATCGATAGGAACATCCTGAGGCTCGCCATCTTTGAGCTCTCCACCTCTGGTAAGGGGTTGATAAAGGTTGCCATTAATGAAGCGGTAGAGCTGGCCAAGGCCTTTGGCAGTGATAGCTCCCCCAGGTTCGTCAATGGTGTTCTGGGGGCGGTAAGCTCAGCGGCACTGCCAGCAGAATTTCGGACTTAGATGATTTAGGACTGCAATCGAGGTAGCAATTATGGTTAATAGGCAGATAATATAGCAGTTTGTGCTCTTGACAATGGGACTGGAACTGGTTATGATTTTTGTGTTAGAATCGGTCTCAAGTTTGCCTAGGGGGGAAGATGATTACAGTGTTCGAGCGGGTGAAAAAGATTGTTGTCGAGCAGCTCGGCGTCGAAGATTCTGAGGTCACACCTCAGGCCTCGTTCGCCGACGACCTAAACGCTGACTCCCTTGACTTGGTGGAATTGGTCATGGCATTGGAAGAGGAATTCAGCGATAAGGAACGGATTTTAGAGATACCTGATGAAGATGCCGAGAAGATAAAAACGCTGCAAGACGCGATCGACTATATAAAGGAACGAGGGATAGAGGACAGATAGCAGCGCTGAACCCCATTACCGGGGTATTGACAAAAAGAGAAAAGCGTGCTATACTATTTATTTGTCGATGATTCCTCCGTAACTCCATTTCTGACTCCATTTACACTATTTCTATGTCTTCGGCTTGTCATCTTTTGAAGAGGTGGGCACAATGACCTTAGGTATAGTGAGTCCCAGTCCCTCACGGGTTAGGAAGTCCTATGCTCAGATACCAGATGTGTTGGCAATCCCGAACCTAATCCAGATCCAGCAAGACTCCCATCGCTGGCTTCGAGAGGAGGGGCTGAAGGAACTCTTTGCCGAGTTTTCCCCGATCAAAGACTACACCGGCAACCGATTCGAGCTCCATCTCCTTGACCATGAGTTTGATGAGCCGAAGTACTCGGAGCAGGAATGCCGGGAGCTCGATCTGACCTATGCCGCATCGCTAAGGCTCAAGGTGCGGTTGCTGATAAAGGAAATCGGGGAGATCAAGGAACAAGTGGTTTTCATGGGCGATTTCCCGGTGATGACGGAGAGGGGCACCTTCATTATCAATGGGGCGGAGCGGGTGGTGGTAAGCCAATTGATCCGCTCCCCTGGCGTTTACTTTACCCCGCAGGAGGATCCGGCCACTGGGGAGCAACTTTGCTTCGCCAAGCTAATCCCGAATCGAGGGGCTTGGCTTGAGTTTGAGACCTCAAACCGGGACCTGCTTTGGGTCAAAGTTGACCGCAGGCGCAAGCTCTCGGTGACCACTCTGCTTCGAGCAATCGGCTATGGCACGGAGCAGGAGTTAGTGGAGCTCTTTTCCGATGTCGACACCGATCCCGAGCACCCTTATCTCAAACGCACCATAGAACATGAACCTATGGTTAGGAGCGAGGAAGAGGCACTTATTGATTTCTACCGCAGGCTGCGCCCTGGCGAATCCGCAAACCTCGATAATGCCCATGGATTGATAAACGCTTTGTTCTTCAACCCTCGCCGCTATGACCTGGGCAAGACAGGGCGTTATAAGCTTAACAAACGGCTTGGGTTGAACCTCCCCCTGAAGCAGCGCACCCTGACCAAGGAAGACGCGGTAGCCATTGTGCGCCATATTATCATGGTCAACAATGGCAGCGAGGCCCCTGATGATATCGATCATCTGGGTAACCGCAGGGTGCGAGCGGTGGGGGAGCTGTTGCAGAACCAGCTCAGGGTTGGGCTGCTGCGCATGGAACGGATGGCAAAAGAGCGGATGAGCTTGCTCCCCCCCGAATCAGCAACCCCGAGTGCTCTGGTCAATAACCGCCCTTTGGTTGCCGCGGTGAAGGAGTTCTTCGGCAGCTCCCAGCTTTCCCAATTCATGGATCAGACCAACCCTTTGGCAGAGCTGACCCATAAGCGGCGGCTTTCGGCATTAGGACCTGGGGGGCTTTCTCGGGAGCGTGCCGGTTTTGAGGTCCGCGATGTTCACCACTCCCATTATGGTCGCATCTGTCCCATTGAGACCCCCGAGGGTCCTAATATCGGGCTCATCACCTCGCTGGCAACCTATGCCCAGGTCAATGAGCTCAGCTTTATCGAGAGCCCCTATCGCAGGGTGATAAAAGAGCTGGAGAACACCTCCCCGGAACTCATCGCCAGGATAGTCAGGGAGCCCGTGCTCGACAGCAAGGGCAAGGAACTGGTCGAGGCGGGCACGATGATCACACCTGAGCTGGCACAACAGCTGGCTGAGCTCCCGCCGAGGATGATCGGGATCATGCCTTTCGTCTCCAATGAGGTGCAATATCTTCCCGCGGATGAGGAGGAGGAATACGTCGTCGCTCAGGCTAATGCCCGCCTTGACCAGCATGGTCATTTCCTCGACAGCAAGGTCGAGGTCAGGCATGGCAGCAGGTTCCTCATGGAGAACCCCGAGAACATCGACTTTATAGATATATCGCCAAAGCAAATAGTGAGCGTGACCACATCGCTAATCCCTTTCTTGGAGCACGATGATGCCAACAGAGCGCTGATGGGTTCCAATATGCAGCGCCAAGCGACACCACTGCTGCGGCCCCAAGCGCCACTGATCGCCACCGGCATGGAGCGGGAGGTCGCTCGTGACAGTGGTCGGGTAGTCTTCGCTGCGTCTCCAGGAGAGGTGACCTCGGTCACCGCCAACAGGATCGTAGTCCGTGAGGATAGCGGTGAGGAACGCAGCTATCGCTTGACCAAGTTTACCCGCTCAAACCAGGGGACATGTCTCGATCAGCATCCGGTGGTGGATAAGGGAGACCGGGTGCAGCAGGGGCAGGTTATGGCTGATAGCTTCGCTACAGACCGTGGGGAGCTGGCTTTGGGGCAAAATGTCCTCTGCGCCTTCCTCAGCTGGGAGGGATATAACTTTGAGGATGCAATCGTCATCTCAGAGAGCATGGTCCGAGATGATAGGCTGACCTCGATCCACATCGAGAGGTATGAGATCGAAGCCAGGGAGACGAAGTTGGGTCCTGAGGAGATGACGAGGGATATACCCAATGTCGGCGAGGAGAGCCTGCGCAATCTCGATGAGGAGGGCATTATTCGCGTCGGGGCCGCGGTTGCCTCGGGTGACATCTTGGTGGGCAAGATCACCCCCAAGGGGGAAAGGGGGCTCACCGCTGAGGAGAAGCTGCTTCGTGCCATATTCGGGGAGAAGGCTCGTGATGTAAAAGATACCTCGCTGCGCATGCCTTACGGCGAGCAAGGTAAGGTGATAGATGTCAAGGTCTTCTCCCGGGAGGATCGTAGCCAGCTGCCACCAGGGGTCAACCAGGTAGTCTGGGTCTTCGTGGCCCAGAAGCGAAGGATCTGTGAAGGTGACAAGCTGGCTGGTCGCCATGGCAATAAGGGGGTCATCGCTAAGATCCTGCCCGCTGAGGACATGCCTTTCCTCCCCGATGGCCGACCTGTGGATGTCATCCTCAGCCCTCTCGGTGTCCCCTCCCGGATGAACGTTGGCCAGCTCCTTGAGATCCATCTCGGCTGGGCAGCCCGGACCCTGAACTTCGAGGTGCTGTCCCCGGTGTTCGATGGCGCCGACGATATCTCCATCGAGGACGCCTTGGCTCGAGCCTGGTTCGCGCAGCGCTCCGGGGCCATAAGCCGCGAGGACGGGAGGGAGATAGTACAAATAGAGCGGGCCAAAGCCTGGCTCGCTGAGCGGGGCTACGATGGGGAGCGGATATTCGACGACGGCAATAAAGGTGAGCCCAGAATGGCCTGTCTCCGCCTCTGGCTTGGGGAACAGGGGATAGATGCCTCTACTTTAAGCGATGAGCAGGTAGAGCAAGCGACAAGCAAGCTTTATCATGAGCAGAGACGTGCTGCGCCGATCTTCGGCAAGGTGATGCTTTATGATGGGCGTAGCGGCGAGCCCTTCGAACAGGAGGTCACCGTAGGCTATATGTATATCATGAAGCTGGTGCACCTGGTTGAGGACAAGATCCATGCCAGGTCCACCGGCCCTTATTCCTTGATAACCCAACAGCCCTTGGGGGGCAAGGCGCAATTTGGCGGGCAGAGGTTTGGTGAAATGGAGGTCTGGGCCTTAGAGGCCTATGGTGCTGCCTATAACCTGCAGGAAATACTGACCGTCAAGTCTGATAACGTGGTGGGCCGGGTCAAAACCTACGAGGCTATAGTCAAGGGCGAGGATTTGCTGGAGATGGGGATTCCGGAATCGTTTAGGGTTTTGGTCAAGGAGCTCCAGAGTTTGGGGCTGGCGGTTGAGATCCTCAGTGAGGAGGAGGGAAGGGTATCGCTGTTGCGGGAGCCCGAGGTACCAAGGCTGGGGATAAATTTGACCGGACCGGAGTTAGGGGAGAGTGAATAAATGTTAGAGCTCAACAACTTCAGCACAGTTCGGCTCTCACTGGCATCCCCGGAGCAGATCAGAAGCTGGTCTTATGGTGAGGTGACTAAGCCTGAGACCATCAACTATCGCACTTTGAAGCCGGAGAAGGATGGCCTGTTCTGCGAGCGGATCTTCGGTCCGACAAAGGACTTCGAATGTGCCTGTGGCAAGTATAAGAAAGCGCAGTATAAGGGCATTATCTGCGATAAATGTGGCGTTGAGGTGGCACGAGCCAAGGTGCGTCGGGAGCGCATCGGGCATATCGAATTAGCAGCCCCGGTAGCTCATATTTGGTTTGTCAAAGTAATGCCCTCGAGGTTAGGGCTGCTCATCGACCTCTCGCCGCGGAATTTGGAGCAGGTGATCTACTTCGCCAAGTTCATCATTACCCATGTCGATGAACAGGGGCGCAGAAAGGCGATGCAGCAGCTGAAGGAAGAGGCGGCCCGCGAGCTGGCTCAGCTTGAGGAGCCCGGCGCTGCCAATGAGCAAAAGCATAAGCTCGAGGAGGAACTCAAGGCCAGGATTAATGAACTGACAGAACTTGGCCACATGAAGCTGCTCTCTATAGAGGATCACCATGAGCTGCACGGGAGATGGGGGCATCTCTACAGCGCGGGGATGGGCGCAGAAGCGCTCCTGGAGATCCTCAGTGGGTTCGATCTGGAGAAACTGCGCCAAGAGCTTTATCAAGAAGCTGCCTCCAGCTCGGGGCAGCGAAGGAAAAAGGCTATTAAGAGGCTCCGTGTCGTTGAGGCTCTGCGCAAGAGCGGGAACAAGCCGGAATGGATGATCCTCACCGTGCTTCCTGTGTTACCGCCGGAGTTACGTCCCATGGTTCAGCTCGACGGCGGGCGATTTGCCACCAGCGACCTTAACGACCTCTATCGGCGGGTGATCAATCGCAATAATCGCCTGCGTCGGCTCCTGGAGCTGGGAGCCCCGGAGGTCATCATTCGCAACGAGAAGCGCATGCTTCAAGAAGCCGTCGACTCCCTCATTGATAACGAGCGACGCGGTCGCCCCATAGCCACCAGCAGCGGTCACAAGCTAAAGTCGCTTTCCGATATGCTCAGAGGGAAACAAGGCCGCTTTCGGCAGAACCTCCTGGGCAAGAGGGTGGACTATAGCGGCCGTTCCGTGATCGTGGTCGGCCCCGAGCTCAAGCTGCATCAATGTGGGCTGCCTAAGCGCATGGCTCTGGAGCTGTTCAAACCTTTCATCATGCGCCGTCTGGTGGCTCGGGGTCTGGCGCATAACATCAGGAGCGCCAAGAGAATTGTGGAGCGGGGCAAACCAGAGGTCTGGGATATCCTGGAGGAGCTGGTAAAAGATCACCCCGTCCTGCTCAACCGAGCGCCAACATTGCATCGACTCAGCCTCCAGGCTTTCTACCCGGTGCTCATCGATGGCGCCGCCATTCAGGTTCATCCCTTAGTCTGCGCTGCCTTTAATGCTGACTTCGATGGCGATCAGATGGCGGTTCATCTCCCCCTGTCCAAGGCAGCTGTGGAGGAAGCAAAGCAGGTGATGCTCAGCACCAAAAATATGCTCCTGCCCAGCTCGGGCGAGCCCGTGGTGACCCCAACACTGGACATCATCCTTGGCTGCTACTACCTGACCGTGATCAAAGCGGGAGCCAAGGGCGAGGGGAGGATATTCTCCGATTTCGCTGATGCCAAGTTGGCCTACTATTTAGGCCTCATCGAGATTGGAGCTGAGATCGAGGTCCGGGATGAAGAAAGTGGCAAATACCTCAAGACCAGCGTTGGCCGCATTATCTTCAACGAGGTTCTGCCCAAGGAGCTCGGCTTCCGCAACCAGCTAATGGATAAGAAGATATTGAAACAGATTGTCGCTGAGTGTCATTCCCGTTTCGGCAGCGAAGTCACAGCTTCGGTACTGGATGAAATCAAGAGCCTGGGCTACCACTATGCCACCAAGTCAGGTATTACCATGGCGCTTTGCGACCTGGAGGTGCCCCATAGTAAGGCCCGGCTGTTGGAACAGGCCGAGGAGAGATTAGCCGAGGTGGGGAAGCAATTCCAGCGAGGTCTGATCACTGATGACGAGCGCTATCAGAGCACGGTGGCCGTTTGGACCAAGGCCACTGAGGAGCTTTCCAGCAGCCTCGAGCAGTCGCTTGACCCTTATGGCCCGGTATACATAATGGCCTACTCCGATGCTAAAGGAAACATCGCCCAGATCAGGCAAATGGCCGGGATGCGTGGCTTAATGAGCGACCCCTCGGGCAGGATCATCGACCTGCCCATCAGGTCCAATTTCAGAGAGGGGCTTTCGGTATTGGAGTACTTCATCTCCACCCATGGCGCCAGGAAAGGGCTGGCTGATACCGCCCTGAGGACATCGGATAGCGGCTACCTCACCAGGCGTCTCGTCGATGTGACTCAGGAGGTCATCATCCGGGAGGAGGACTGTGGCACCATGGGCGGCATCTGGGTCTCAGAACCAAGGGATAAAAGCCTGTTGCTTTCCCTCCCTGAGCGTATAGTAGGTCGGCTTGCGGCGAGCCCAGTAGTTGACCCTCAAAGTGGCAAGGTAATCGTGAATCGAAACGAGGAGATCGACGAAGATAAAGCGCAGCAGATCGCCCACGCTGGCATCACTGATGTTTATGTAAGGTCTCCATTAAGCTGTCAGTCGCGGCGCGGCGTGTGTCGTCTATGCTATGGTCGAGACCTGGCACGAAGGCAATTGATCGCTGTAGGGGAGGCAGTGGATGTCATCGCTGCCCAGAGCATTGGTGAGCCCGGGACTCAGCTGACCATACGCACCTTCCATACCGGTGGCGTGGCTGGGGTGGATATCACCAGTGGGCTGCCTTGGGTTGAGGAGCTCTTTGAAGCCCGGATCCCCAAGGGGCAGGGCATCGTCTCTGAGATCGATGGGGTGGTGGAGGTAACGGAAACAAGGGAGGGGAAGAGGATTAAGATCGTAAGCTCCGGGGTCTACCGCGATGATTATCCCTTACCCCAGGGGTATCAAATAGTAGTTGGCGATGAGCAATGGGTCGATGCCACTGCTATTCTGGCTGAGCCAACTGCAGCCAGTTCGCCTCCTATCCTGGCCAGGATCGGAGGTAAGGTGGAGATTAAGGATAGCCAGGTTTCGATCTTGTATGAAGAGAAGGAAGAGCGGGAATACCTGGCATCCCCCATGGCAGCCCTCCTGGTGGAGAATGGGACTGAGGTCAAAGCGGGGGAGCAACTCAGCGAGGGCCCGCTTAATCCACAGGAGATCCTGCGCATCATGGGTCGGGAGGCGGTGCAGCGATACTTAGTGGACGAGGTGCAAAAGGTCTATCGCTCCCAGGGGGTTAACATCCACGACAAGCATATCGAGACCATCGTCCACCAGATGCTGTGTAAGGTGCGCATCGATTCTACAGGCGATACTGAACTCCTGCCCGGGGAGCTGATCGATAGTTTCGATTATGAGGATCTCAATGCCAAGGTGTTGGTTGAGGGAGGCGAGCCAGCGACAGCTCATCCCGCCCTTTTGGGCATAACCAGAGCCTCGCTGAACACTGATAGTTTTCTGGCAGCAGCCTCGTTCCAAGAGACAACCAGGGTGCTCACTGAAGCTGCGGTGACCGGAAGCGTCGATAAGCTATTTGGGCTTAAGGAGAATGTTATCATCGGCAAGCTGATCCCTGCCCGCTGCCATCTTGCCGCTGAGGAAGAGCCCCCTGCTCTCGAGCCAGCAAAGCCTGTTGAGGACTGAGCCAGCTTCACAGCCGACCCTCTCTCATATCCACGGAAGGGATAGCCATGGGGCCAAAGCTGGGTGAAATCCCCAAAGCTTATGACCCAAAGCAAGTAGAGGACAAGTGGTATCGATTCTGGCTGGAACGGAGTTACTTCACCCCCGAGATCGACCCCGATAAGAAGCCCTTCGTCATCATTATGCCGCCGCCCAATATCACCGGCGAGCTTCATCTCGGGCATGCTCTTACCGCAACCTTGGAGGATATCTTGATTCGCTGGCACCGAATGGAGGGCGAGGCCGCTTTGTGGCTCCCTGGGGTCGACCACGCCGGAATCGCAGCGCAGAACACGGTGGAGCAAGCTTTGGCTGCCCGGGGGCTCTCCCGCCATGACCTGGGGCGGGAGAGGTTCTTGGAGCAGATGTGGCAGTGGACCGGTAAATATCGCGACATCATTGCCCAGCAGCACCGAAAGCTTGGTGCCTCCTGCGACTGGTCTCGGGAGCGTTTCACTTTGGATCCCGGGCCCAGTCGCGCTGTGCGCGTCACCTTTGTCAAGTTATACCAAAGAGGCTTGATCTATCGCAGCGAGCGGCTCATTAATTGGTGCCCCCGCTGCGCCACCGCCCTTTCTGACCTTGAGGTTGAGCACGCGGAGATTCGAGGCCATCTTTACTATATCCATTACCCACTGCAAACAGGGGATGGGGTCGTCACCGTAGCTACCACTCGTCCTGAAACCCTCCTCGGCGATACCGCAGTTGCGGTCAACCCCGATGATGAGCGATTTCAGGTTTTGCTCGGGAGAAAGGTGCTCCTTCCCATTCTGGGGCGTGCCATTCCCGTGATCAGCGATGGGCTAGTCGATCCCGCGTTCGGCACCGGGGTGGTGAAGATCACCCCAGGGCATGACCCGGTGGACTTCGAGATCGCACAGAGGCAGGGCTTGCCTTTGATCAACATAATGAATTTGGATGCCACTATGAATCAGAATGCCGGTCCCTATGCCGGGCTGGATCGCTTCGCCTGCCGTGAGGCTTTGCTTGCCGACCTGAATAAAGAGGGGCTTTTAGAGAAGATCGAGCCCTATGCTCATGCTGTGGGCCATTGCCATCGGTGCCGCACTGTGGTCGAGCCCTTGGTCTCTAAGCAGTGGTTTGTCGAGGTGGCGCCGCTCGCCGAGAGGGCGATAAAGGCTGTTTTAGATGGCAGCGTCGAGATCGTGCCCGAGCGCTTCACCAAGGTTTACCTTAACTGGCTGGAAAACATCCGCGATTGGTGCATTAGCCGCCAGCTCTGGTGGGGGCATCGCATCCCAGCGTGGCATTGCCAGCACTGCGGCGGGCTCACCGTCGCTGTGGACGATCCGGAGAGCTGTGCTCACTGTGGCTCAACAGATATCGTTCAAGACCCCGATGTCCTCGATACCTGGTTCAGCTCAGCGCTTTGGCCTCACTCCACCCTGGGCTGGCCGGAGCAAACAGAGGACCTGGCATACTTTTACCCCACGTCGGTGATGGAAACAGGATATGACATCCTGTTCTTCTGGGTGGCCAGGATGGTCATGATGGGATTGGAGAACACCGGAGAGGTCCCGTTCCACAAGGTCTATCTCCACGGGCTCATTCGGGATGAGAAGGGGGAGAAGATGAGCAAGACCCGGGGGAACGTGATTGACCCCGCGGATGTGATGAATGTTTATGGCACTGATGCCCTGCGCTTCGCCCTAACTGCCGGAAATGCCCCGGGGAATGATATCAGGCTGATGCCGCAAAAGCTGGAAGGCGGTCGTAACTTCGCCAATAAGCTTTGGAACACTGCCCAATTCGTCATCAGCAACTTGGATGGGGGGGCGAAAGCGCCACCATATCCCCTGCCCGCTGAAGACCGCTGGATCCTGAGCCGACTCAACCGGCTCATCGCCAATGTAAGCCGACTTCTGCAGAACTTCATGCTTGGCGAGGCCTTGAGCCAGATCCACGA
This sequence comes from Chloroflexota bacterium, assembly GCA_030615045.1. Taxonomy (GTDB): domain Bacteria; phylum Chloroflexota; class Dehalococcoidia; order SZUA-161; family JAUWZY01; genus JAUWZY01. The sequence goes on along the minus strand of JAUWZY010000001.1, from coordinate 18,337 downwards.
TTTTATTTGGAGCGAGTATTGTGATTGGTATATCGAGCTGGCAAAGGTCCGCCTCAGTCGAGAGGGGTTATCGCCGGTCCCCGTCTTGGTTCATGTGCTGGAGACATCTTTGCGCCTTCTCCATCCCTTCATGCCCTTTATCACCGAGGAGCTCTGGCAAAGGCTGGCCCGGTATCTGCCCCAGAGCGTGGAATCGATCACCATCGCTCCCTATCCCAGTGTCGATGAAACGGCCTTTGACCCTGAGGCTGAGGAGGAAATGGAGCTGGTTCAGGAGCTGATACGCAGTATCAGAAACGCCCGGGTTGAGGCCAAGGTCGAGCCCTCGAGATTCATCGAGGCTATCATCATCGCCGATAATAAGCCTGCTGTGGAAGCGTTAGCTCCGGCCATCGGCACCCTGGCCCGGGCGCGGCCGTTGACCATTTTCGGAGCCGATGAAGAAAGGCCGAGACCGGATAAAGCCAAGATATTGGTACTTAAACGGGCTGAGGTCTTCCTGCCCCTGGCCGGGATGATCGACATCGAAGCGGAAAGGGAACGCTTGGCCAGGGAAATCGAGGAGAGTCACGCTGAGATCGCCCGCCTTGAGAGGAAGCTGGGCCAGGGCGAGTTCCTGACTAAGGCCCCAGCCCATGTCATCGCCAGGGAACAAGAGAAGTTAAGTAAACATTGGGATAAGCTCAGCAGATTGCAACAGCGACTGGCAGAGCTAACATAGAAAAGAGATCGAGAATAAGTTATTGTTGCGCTTTTGTTGCTGGTGCTGTATACTATAGTATTAATGCGCTACCCAATTCAGTGCTGTCTTTAGTAGTTCGCGCCTTGAACAAGGTGGTTTGCTTGGGAAATCCTTTCCAGCTTCCCTCCTGGCGCCAGAGGCCTCAACCAAGGTCTTGAGCCGCAAGCAGCAGTGAAGAAGAGGTGGCCAAACGGATCAGAAGGAGGATCGGCAATGGCATTTGCGGACAAGACCTTGATCTGCCGTGACTGCGGAGCGGAGTTCGAGTTCACCGCCGGTGAGCAGGAATTCTACCAATCGCGCGGGCTGAGGAATGAGCCCAGCCGCTGCCCAAACTGTCGTGCTACCAGGAGGCAATCTCGCTTTAGCTACTCAGGATCGCGCCGCGAGATGTATCCCGCGGTCTGCGCTAACTGCGGCAAGGAGTGCGAGGTCCCATTTCAACCCAGAGGGGACCGGCCGGTTTATTGCAGCGATTGCTTCGCCAAGATGAGAACTGAGGGCGAATAGCGTTCTGCCGGTTAGCACCTTGAGCCCTTTTGGGGTCAGATGAGTATCGGTGTCCTAAAGGTAAGGCTTCGTTTACCCGAGAATGATTCCCTGAAGGGCAAGCGAAGGGTGCTGAAATCTATCACCACCCAGGTCGGGAACAGATTTAATGTCTCCATCGCCGAGGTTGAGGATCAAGACCTCTGGCAGTTGGCTACCTTGGGTATTGTTTGTCTAAGCACTGACAGGCGCCACGCCGACCAGATCCTCTCCAAGGTGGCGGAGTTTATCAGCAGCATCCGAGGCGACGCCGAGATCTTAGACTATGAGGTCGAATTCCTGAATGCCTTATGAACACCTCAGCTTTCCTCGATCACCTGAGAAGCCTTCCCTCCTATCGAGACCAAATCGTCCATCATGAGCATTTAACCTCAAGCGAAGCCAGCTATGGCCAGTTAGCCCAGCCGCTTCACCCGGCACTTGAGTCTATCCTTGACAGGTTCCATCTGCTCCCCCTTTATCGCCATCAAGCGGCGGCCATAAATGCTGCTCGCTCTGGGGAGAATGTCGTCATTGCTACCCCTGCCGCCAGTGGCAAAACGCTTTGCTACAACCTGGTGGTGCTGAATGCCATGCTGACGGATAAGGGGAGCCGAGCCCTCTATCTGTTCCCAACCAAAGCTTTAGCTCAAGACCAACTGCGAAGCCTAAAAGAGCTGACCTCTGGGCTCGGGGTAAAGCATGCCACCTTCGATGGCGATACGCCAAGCTGGCAGCGCTCCGAGATAAAGAGGTCAGCAAACATCGTGCTCTCAAATCCAGACATGGTTCATCTCGGCATCCTGCCCAATCATCGCTCTTGGTGGCGACTGCTAACTCAGCTGAAGTACGTAGTCATTGACGAGGCCCATGTGTATCGTGGCGTTTTCGGCTCTCATGTCGCCAATGTGCTGCGCCGCCTGAAGCGCCTTTGCGCGCACTATGGCAGCCAGCCCCGATTCATTTGCTGCTCGGCCACTATCGCCAATCCCAAAGAGCATGCCGAGAGGCTATGCGGCGTCCCGTTTCAGCCCATCACCGAGGACGGTTCCCCCCACGGCGGGAAGGACTTTGTCTTTTGGAATCCGCCGCTTATCGATGAAGCCAAGTCCGTTCGGCGCAGCGCCAACAGCGAAACCACCCTGCTATTAACCGAGTTGATGCGTAATGGGATCAGGAGCCTGGCTTTCGCCAGGACGCGACGCCTCACCGAGCTCATCTATCTCTATATGCGGGAGCAACTCGCCGAGAGTCCAGATCTTGGGGAGCGGGTAAAGCCCTATCGTGCTGGCTATCTCCCCGAGGAACGGCGCCAGATCGAGCGCGAGCTCTTTGAGGGTCGGCTTTTGGCTGCGGTGGCCACCACCGCCTTGGAGCTGGGGATTGATATTGGCGACCTCGATGCCACCGTGCTCTCTGGATATCCGGGGAGCATCGCCAGCACCTGGCAGCAGGCGGGGAGGAGTGGCCGGGGGAGGGAGGACTCGTTGAGCTTTCTCATTGGTTTGGATAGCCCCTTAGACCAATATTTTATGCGCCACCCCGAGGTCTTCTTCGCCAAGAGCTATGAGCATGCTTTGATCGACCCCAGAAATCAATATATCCTCAAGCCCCATCTCCTCTGCGCCTCCTGGGAGCTGCCGTTGACCGACGGCGACCAGGAATTCTTTGCCGGCGACCTGGAGCAGGCAATGGCGGAACTGGAAGGAGAGGGCTTTTTGCGCCATCGTAACCCTCGGTGGTATCCAGCGCCAAGCGTTATCTATCCGGCACAGGATATAAATATTCGCACCACCTCAGCTGAGAGCTATGGCTTGGTTGATGTCAGCACAGGTTGTCTCTTGGAGACGGTGGGATCGGCAGTTGCTTTGTCTCAAATTCACCCCGGCGCTATCTATATCCATCAAGGTGAGTCCTATCTGGTCACCGAGTTAGACCTTATAGCTCACACCGCCTATTGCCGGCCCACGGACGCCACCTACTATACCCAAGCCAAGGACGTCACCGACCTCAGGATGCTAAAGGTAAGCCAAGAGAAGGCCTTTGGCCAAGGCCGGGTTCATCTGGGAGAGGTGGAAGTGACCAACAGGGTAATTGGCTTCAGGAAGAAGCGGGTGTTCACCGAGGAGGTTATCGCAGAGGAGCCCCTGGACCTGCCCGCGCAATCCTTCAATACGGTGGCGCTCTGGTTCAATATCCCGCCTCCGGTTGAGACTCAGCTGGCACAGGCTGGGCTGGACCTTGCTGGCGGGCTCCATGCCGTAGAGCATGCCACGATTGCCATGCTGCCGCTATTTGCCCTCTGCGATAGAAACGATATTGGCGGCGTTTCCACCCCATTGCACCCCGATACCGGGAAAGCCGAGGTTTTCATCTATGATGCCTATCCGGGAGGAGTCGGCATCGTGGAGAAAGGCTTCGAGCTTATCGGCAGGCTTTGGCAGGAGACGCTGAGAGTGCTCTTGGAATGCCCCTGTGAGGAGGGCTGCCCCAGCTGCATTCAGTCGCCTAAGTGCGGCAACAACAACGAGCCCCTGGACAAAAAAGCAGCCCAGATGATACTTGAGGGGCTTTTGAGCCAGTAGTGGATTGGCTCCCCGAGCCAACGGCACAAAGCGCGCTCTTGTGGGATAGGGTGAAATCCACCTTGTCAAAGCGAAGGGGAATCCGCTTAAGCGTTCCACCACTATGGAGTGAGCAAGCATACGATTCTGCGGAAATCATTATAGAATTTCTTAAACGAACGACAATTGCTAAGAGCCTGGGTTAGATCAAATTTCTCTGCAAAGGCAGGCTGGTCATCTACCTCAAGGTAGTGGTGACTCCCCTCCATCGCTCTAGTTAGAAATCCCTTCGCATCGCGTATGGCTTCAGGATCGGATGGTGAACACGCTGTGTCTAAGATACCACACACGCCACGCAGAGATTCGATGCTGCCCACAAACCAAGATTCCATCTCCGACTTCGGCAAGACAACCGATACAAGTGTATTTTGTGCTGCTTGTTTGGCCCGCTCTAACAACTTCGGCGCAAAATCCTTTGGACAATCATCGTCCGCATCGAGGATTACTATGACAGCCCGACAGTTTGGGCGTTGCATTGCCATCATAACTCGTCTTTCCAACTCGCCCTCCTTAATGACTTGGTAGCGTTTGACCCGAACCGGTTTTCCAATTTCCAGTTGGTATTTGCCCCACTCGTCTCGGAGGCGACGCATTAGCACCGGCACTGAATCCACCTCAGACTGTCCCTCGACAATTGGCACAATTGAATCTGTCATGAGTAATTTACTGGACCAAATAGATTTAGTTGCTCCCCCAACTCCATGGCTTTTTCTCTATCAGGCTCCAATTCTCCGGAACGGAGTAGCTCTCCAGCCGTGTATAGGTGCTGACGCACCATATCACGGGACTTCCCATCCATCGGGGCTATAGTGGTTTTCCCCTTGATGGACTCCACGACAAGAATCTCACTGTCTTTGATGCTTTTATTATCCAAGATGTCAGGGCTGTGGGTGGTAAGCAGGATTTGTGCTCGATGTGTGCCGTCTTTGAGTATATCCACTAACACATCTAATGCCGCAGGGTGAATGGTGGCTTCAGGCTCCTCAATTGCGATTAGAGTCGGGGGTGACACCTGATATACCGCCAGCAGTATACCTAACACTCGAAGTGTACCATCTGACATACTCAATGAATCGAAGGCCCATAGCGCGCTATCCCCCTCTACCTCCTGTTTGAAGAGGATAGTTTCCTTTTGCCCGACTGAAACATACTCGGCACTTTTGGTGCCAGGAACGACCTTTGATAGTAGCCGGCAAAGTCGGTCGTAGTTATCTGGCTTCTCCTTTCTGATCTCTCTCAGGACTGCTGCGGCATTACTGCCATTACGCTCCAATACCTCACCCGGATCGGCTCCCTGTAATTCACGAATCTTATCTGGCGCCAACGAATAGAACCGCATGCCACTCAAATAATCGTATACGGGGCGAAACTCTTCTGCTGCAGAGACCACGGTTAGGGCCAGACGATCTGGTTCGATCTTGGCCCTAATCCCCTCCACTCCTCGCTTGAACTTCCCGCCCTCTACTTCATACTGGTCCCTTTTGCCCAGCGCAGATTGCACGATGCATCTTTCCTGTTTGACCTCGAAGGCTCCTTTAGGCAGGGCAGCGATCTCAAAGGAGAAATCTGCGAACAGCCCTGAGGGAAGCTCTATTCCTAAGTGAAAGCCAAAATGTCTGGGATGACCCCTGGAGCGTCGCCGCACAGCACCGATTCCACCACGATCCTGAATTGGCAGAGTAATAGAGGAAACGAGACATTGGTTGACGAAGCGTAGCGCGTCTACAAAGTTGCTCTTACCTGCCCCGTTGGGTCCTACCAGCACTGTGAAACTATCAAGATTGACCACAGTGGAAGCGAGACTCTTGTAATTCTTAATTTCCACATGACTCAACATGGCTTTCCTCTCCCTTCAGCCCAGTAGATTGTAATGTCATCTTGTTCACCACCGTACCGACATTAGGTATATGAGCTACTGCCTAATTTTACTAAATGACAACAGCTTTTACCACTGTTACATTTCCTATACCTAAATATAGCTCATTCAATCTACTTTTGTGGTTCGCTGCCCCTGATAGGGCTAAATCTAATAATTCGCTACATCAACTCGGCAGGGCAATTTCACATTCGAGCCAACTCCGCATCCCGGGCCGGACTCGAACCTCCTTAAAGGACTATCCTCATCCCCTCGTAGCCCATGGTGATTTCAGCGCCATGGCACTTCGCCGTGGAGCGGCCCAGTAGATAAAGCCACCCCTGTTCCATCCACAATGCTCGTTTATCTTAGGGCACAGTTTACATTCTTCCTGCAAGCCAGGCTGCGCTCTTCGCCCTCATCGAATGGTCTCTGCTCCAGGTCATACACATATAGCGGCACACGCCACATCCGTGGCACCTGTCTGATTCCACCACAACCTGATTATCTTTCACCGCCAGAGCACCTGAAGGGCATGCTGAGATACAGAAGGGACAAGGACAGTTCTGCAAACAGATAGTTCTGAGCATCTTCCCCTCCTTCACCCTAAAATCCTCTCCACCTCCTCCATATCCGCCTCCATCACATAAGGGATACCCGAGACATCCGCCGCCTCTCGTGTCAGCGCCATCAGGTCATTTCTATCCATGAAATCGAGGGCAAACTTACGAGCCCCAGCCATCAGTTGTCTCAGGCCCGTGGCCAGCCTGTCGTAATAAGTATAGACGGCTACTGCCGCTGGCGGTATCCTCTCGAAGTCTTCTCCATAGTCTTCCCTGAGCTGTGCTGCTGCGACGAAGGTGCGAAGCAGGGCATCCTGGTACTCTCTACTACCTCGGCCATAGGTCTCTTCCAAAAACTGCCCCTGTGTCTTTCCCACCATAGCCGCAGTAAGGGTCGCCCGCCCCATACATACCGCCTTTACAAAGGGCGCTCCCAGGGCTATAGCTTTGAAAATCTGGTCCTCGAGGGCGAGCCCACCAGCAATAGCACAGCTGGGGATAAATGCCCCTTTTGCTTCAAGCCTGGTGAGGAATCTATAAAGTAGGCTTTCCAGGTATACCGTGGGGATGCCCCATTCATTCATCATGCGCCACGGGCTCATTGCCGTGCCGCCGCCAGCGCCGTCCACAGTGAGGAGGTCTATTTGGGCTTCGGAGGCGAATTTAACCGCCCGAGCCAAATCAGGCGCTCGGTAGGCTCCAGTTTTCAGGGTCACATACTTGGCGCCTAGTCTCCTCAGCCTCTCCACCTCCTTCAGGAAAGAATCCTCATCCACCATTCCCAGGCGGGAGTGCCTCTCGAATTCTGTTATTCCCCCTACCTTATAAGCCTCTTGAACTACAGGATTTTCAGGGTCAGGAATAACCAAGTATCCCCTTCGCTTGAGTTCCAGGGCCCTCTCCAGGGTCGGCAGCTTGACCTCCCCACCGATGGATTTGGCGCCTTGGCCCCACTTTATTTCGATATCCTCAACCCCAAGTCTCTCTATCGCATATTCGGGGACACCGAGGCGAGTATCCTCCACGTTTGCCTGGACAATGATTGTCCCATAGCCTTGGTACCAGTCCTGGTATATCTTTACCCTTCTTTCGAGCTCGGGGGATCTCACAACCCTTCCCTGTTCAAACTCGGCGTTGGGATCCATGGCACAGACATTCTCCCCGCAGACGAGCACGGCTCCACATATGGCTACGCCGATAGCGGTGCCTTCCCAATTCACCCTGGCTATTTCAGTCGAGCCCAGAGTTCCGGTGAAGAGGGGGACCTTCATTCTGATCTTCCTCCCCGTGGCGCCGATCTCGGTCGAGAGATCGACAGCAGGAAAGACGGCTTTATCCGGGTCTGCCTCGATGCCAACTGCCCCCACACAGGTTCCCTGGATATTGAAGTGAGAGAAATCGACGGGATAGTCCTTCTCCGCCCCGGCGATGACCTGCCCGAAGGGCTGAGGATAGATAATCTCCCTTCCTCGAAGAGCAGACCTGCCCACCTCGCAATAGCCTGGGCAGCCGTCTACACAGGTGACGCATAGCCCAGAGGTAGGCGAGGGCGCTACCCTGGTTGTGGTTACCGTTGCCGCACTTGTATTTGGCTTGCTCAAAGACATCGGTCACCTCCTTATATCCTTTTATAGCTGCCAGAAGCCTACCAGGTCCCGGTAATCCAGGACGCCGCTCATAGCCCTGTTTTCCACATCTATGCCGACTTCTACAGCGGCAGCCACTGGGTTGAGGCCGCCCAAGAGTATAATGCCCACCTTATTCAATTCCACCGGGATTTCGCACACCGACTGGCTTGTGTCTCCCATCATAAGCAGCCCGCCAAGCCCGGCTTCTCTTAATGCGGAGACCACTTTTTCGGCAACAGGCCTGCATAAAGCCGGTATCTGCCGAAAGTTGGCCACTACCTTCCCTTCGCCTTTTCTGGCTGCTTCCCCTACACTGGTCATTCTACTGGTGATGAATACCTGCGAGGGATCGAGCGAAGAGCCGGCATACTCGATGAGTTCGACAAATCGCAAAGGTTTCTCATTCCTTATTTGGAGCAGGCCACCGAATTTCGAATCCATGGGGATGCCTGCTTTAAGCAGAGCCCCGTTGATTATGATGCTACATACGGTGGCAAAGCCGATCTTACCTTCAGGCACGGTTACTCCGGCTAACCTTTCCCCTTCACGAGCTATAGCTACTGAATCGCTGACACAGATTCCTGCTTTGAAAGCATCGCTCATTGCCTTGCGAGCCTTGTCGAATTGTTCTTTGGGGAAAAGGGAAACATTGACCGGGACATGACCGCTGCGCGTTTTCCAGTCGAAGGAGGTCTGGAAGGCCAGCAGCTCGATCTTGCTGATAACAAAGCCAACCTTGTCACCAACCAGAGCACTCTTCAGCTCTTCTATCCCTGACTCAGTGATCAACCTCCCGTCTCTTCCTATGAGCTGGGTGAGACCCCTTTCGTCCGTGATCTTTAGGTGGTACCTTACTGCTCTCTCCCGAAGGTCAACGCCGTAATCCTTCAGTCGCTGGGCAATCACCTTAGCTCCCAGAGGCTCGCGGGACTCGCTTAGTATCTTGAGGATTGCTATTACTTTTCTCTCCACTTCGTATCGTTCATATCCTATCATCTCTATCCCCATGGCCTAAGTTGTCACTGGTATCCCCTTCTCCTTCAGGTATCTTTTTGCTTGAGGGATGGAGATCTCCCCGAAGTGGAAAACAGAGGCAGCAAGGACGGCAGATGCTTTGCCCAAAACGACAGCTTCATAGAGGTGCTCCAGCCTCCCTGCTCCCCCGGAGGCGATAATCGGGATGCTAACTGCTTCCGCTACTGCCTTGGTCATCTCCAGGTCATAGCCCTCCTTTGTGCCATCGGCATCCTTGCTGGTGAGCAGGATCTCGCCTGCCCCCAGTTCCTCTGCCTTCCTCGCCCAGGCGACGATATCCATCCCTGTGGCCTCTTCACCACTTTTGACCACGACCTCCAGCCTGGGCAGACCGCCGCCGACCGGGTTCTTCCTCCCATCGATAGCAACCACAATTCGTTCCCCGCCGAATTGCTCGACCGCCTGTTTGATCAGGTTGGGATTCCTCACAGCGGCAGTGTTAATCGATATCTTATCGCAGCCTATGTCGAACAGGGCTTTCATATCGCCAATATCTCTGATCCCACCTCCTACAGCAAAGGGGATGGTAGCCACCTCGCGCACCCTTTTTACCCATTCGATCCTGGTTCCTCGCCCTTCCACGGTGGCGGCGATATCCAAGAAAACCAGCTCGTCAGCGCCCTGCTGGCAGTAGGCAGCCGCTGCCTCTACAGGGTCAGCTGCGTCCCTCAGGTCGACAAACCTTATTCCTTTGACTACCCTGCCGTCCTTTACATCTAAACAAGGTATGATCCTCACCTTTTCCATATAACAGACCTCCTGAAAAAATTGCCACCTAATGGCAATAGGTTGCCGTTTGCTATTATAGCCAATGGCAAGCGGGCCTGTCAAGAGGTAAGTGGAAGATTCTTGATGAAAATCGCAGCCCGGAAGATAGAAATTTCCGCCGAGAGTTTCCATGCCCGTGATTGATCGTCAGCCCAGCGCACTGCGTTTGACGGTCATTGTAGTAGATGCTACAATTCCACCTGCAATAGCGGATCGGGCGAAGTCAAAGTTTGTCTGTACCGCTGTCGGGCAAAACGGCGGCAGGTAGCCATGCCAGAAGGCATGGGGTTCAGATTATGGCAAAAGATGAGCTCATTCGGGAAATCTTTCAAAAATATCGAAATATTGCTGTATACGGGATGTCTAGGAATCCCGAGGAACCTGCTCACTCGGTGCCTGCCTATCTGCTATCAAAGGGCTACAACATCATTCCTGTAAATCCCTATGCGGATAAGATTATCGGTCGAAAAAGCTATCCCGGTCTGAAGGAAATCGAGGAAAGAATTGACATCGTAGAGGTTTTCCGCCCTTCCGCTGATGTGGTCGATGTCGTTAAAGACGCCCTGGCAAGGAAGAAAGAGAGAGGGGATATAGCGGTGATCTGGCTTCAGGAAGGTATTGAAAATGAAGAAGCCCGAGAACTCGCTGAGGAGATGGGCATCGTCTTTATTCAAGACAGGTGTATGTATAAAGAGTTCAGAAGACTTTTCCCGGAAAGAGCTGAGAAATAATCGAAGTGGTTTCCTTGCCCCAAAAATAAGCTGTGACTTCATCTAACGCGGGCTTGCGCCTCACCCGGTTTGGTCAAATGCTTCGCACTTGGCAAAGTCAGTCCATGGCGGAGATAAAATTGGAGGTGGTCATAGCGCCGCCTCCCCTGGAAGGAGGAGGAAGGGGTGCTTCCGAACGTGAGTAAATGCAGGAACGCCGGCCCGGGTTGACAAACAGTAACTACATATGTTAAAATACGCCCGCTGAGTTGGGTGATCTGACCCAGCAACAATTGAATACGCACCGAAAGGGCAAAACCGCTGAAAGGCGGTGACGCAAAGCCTCGGGTCTAAGGGTTAGCAATCTATGACAGCCGGGCTGCCGAAGGCGAAGCAAGCACAGGGGACGTGCTTTCCTGGGAGGCCCGGGGAAGCGCGTTTTTATTTCCTTGATGTCATAGCGCGAATCGGCGGTTCGCCCCTCTGGCTCTCAGGTGAAATTGGTGCCTGTTTCGGGGGGGGGTAGAAGGTGAAAGACGAAGCTAAGACAAAAAAGCGGATCACAAATGAATTGGCAGAACTATGCCAACGAATTGCTGAATTGGAAAAGGTAGAAGCCGAGCGCCAGCAGCTTGAGAGGAAAGTGGTTGAATACGAGGAGCTAGACAGGCTTAAGAGCGATCTCCTTTCCACAGTTTCGCACGAGTTGCGCACTCCACTGGCAGCCATCAAGGGGTATACTACCATGCTGCTGGACTACGACCGGAGGCTGAGGTGTGAGGAGAAACAGGAGCACCTGCAATCCATAGACAGAGCAACTGATAGGCTCACCGAGCTTGTAGACCATCTGCTAGATATGTCCCAGCTTAATGCAGGGCTGCTGAAGCTGGAAAAACAGCCCATCAGCATCTCAAAACTGATCCGAGAGGCGGTGGCTGAGGCTAAGTTGACGGCACCCAGGCACCAGATAGTGTTGAACATGAGGAAGGGATTACCGAGGGTGAACATTGATGCTAAGCGCATTAGGCAGGTACTGGATAACCTGATCGACAACGCCTGCAAGTATTCCAAAGAGGGAAGCAGCGTGGTGGTACAGGCACACCGGGGGGGCTCGGAGTTGCATATCAGCGTCGCTGACCAGGGAATAGGCATACCTGCTGGGGACCTGGAGAGAGTGTTTGATTGGATGTATCGGATTGAGAAAAGGCTGCCCCAAGAGGAAGGTTTAGGACTGGGGCTGTCCATCTCCAAGGGGCTGGTGCAAGCACATGGTGGCCGCATCTGGATGGAAAGCGAGGAAGGGAAGGGAAGCAAGTGTTCCTTCACCTTGCCGCTATAGACAAATAGGGCTGGAACTATGGCAAGGAGACATGAAACAAAGACGATCCTTATTATAGAGGATGAGGCTGACGTCCGCCACTTCGCCTCCCGGGTGCTCCAGCTAGAGGGCTACTGCGTTCTTCAAGCTGAGGATGGTGACAAAGGGCTGAGATTGGCAAGAGAAAGCCCGATGGCTCTCGTGCTGCTGGATTTGCGCCTGCCCGGAGATGACGGCTGGGCGGTGTTGCAACAGATGAAAACTGAACCAGCACTCTCAGCGATTCCGGTGATTATGTTCACCGCCTCAGCTGGGGTATCGCAGCGAAACAAGGCACTCAGCATGGGTGCTGCCGACTACCTCGTCAAGCCCCTGAATGCAGCTAGCCTGAAGGGAGTTGTCGACCGTATTCTGTACCAGCGGAGATACCAGGATGCCATCAAGGAAAGCGTCCATACTGGTGGTTGATGACGATGTACGCATGCTGCGCATGATGCAGCGTATTCTGGATCTGGAGGGTTACCGTGTGCTCACGGCCAGCAACGGTGAGGCTGCTCTTGACGTATTTGATGAGGAAACCCCAGACCTGGTGCTGCTGGACATCGTGATGCCCGTCATTGATGGATATACCGTGTGTCAGCGCATTCGCGAGTTCTCGCAGATACCTATAATTATGGTCACTGCCAGGGGTGACGAAGAGGAGGTAGTCGAGGGACTGAACGCTGGTGCTGACGATTATGTGCCCAAGCCCTTCTCTGCCAAGGAGTTGGCAGCCCGTGTGGGGGCGGTGCTGCGCCGCACCAAGCTGTGGGAGGAAAGACCACAACCAGCCTTTCAGTCGGCGGATTTGGCGGTTGACTTTGCCCGCCACGTGGTAACTGTGGCCGGGCGAGAGATAAACCTGACCGCTATAGAATACAAGATGCTCTCCTACTTGGCGCGCAACGCAGGGCGGGTGGTAACCCCCGATGACATCCTGAGCAGGGTTTGGGGTGAGGAGTACTGCGGCGCAAACCATATCGTCCAGGTCAATATGGCAAGGCTAAGGAAGAAGCTGGGGGATGACGCCAAAAACCCTAAATACATCATAACCAGACCCGGCATCGGATACAGTATCGCGAAGTAGCTATGATCACATAGTAACCACCCTGCGTCGAGAGGCACCAATACATTAAGTGAGCCTTCCCTATCCGGAAGGCTCACTTTTTATTTTCCCCCGTTTCCGGTTTCGGGGCGTAAGGGGTGGTGCCCGCCTGTGATTTCTTTTTGAGGATTTGGGGTCTCTTTTTGACATGGATGTGAGCCGGCTTCCCTAAGCTGGAGATAGAAAAAAGAAAAAGGGAGTGTATGGCATGGTTAGCAAGAAGGAGAGGATATTAGCTCTTATGGTTACTGCACTCCTCATCGGGGGCAAAGGCCTCATCCTGATGATCCTGTAGGGGATGGGCTGAAGGTGATTGGCATAGGCGAGGTAGAGAGCTTGTTTGTAGAAGTGGTGGAGCACACTCATGAACTACAGGTACTATTCCAGACTGCGCGGAAGCTTCTCGCTCTGGCATCCCTTGAGGAGAGGATAGATTGCATTATGAAGTCCTTGCAAGAGCGCCTGGCCTGGGACCGGGGCTGGCTTGGGCTGGTGGACAGGGAAGCTGGCGTGCTCCGAGGCATGGCCTGGTTTGGCGAGAACGTGCCACCCGAGGTTGTGATGAACGTGATCTCGCTGGATCCCGGTATCCAAAATCCGGCGCTCTGCGCTGTGTTTGAGAAAAGGCCGATCGTCGTGGACGACCCCTGGAACGATCCCCGCTGCCGTGATTCCAGAGAGGGCCTCGCCGCGCTGGGCACAAAATGCTTCATCGATGTCCCTATTCATGTTCGGGAGGAAGTAATCGGAGTCATTGGCGTTGATAGGACAGGAGAGCTCGCAGGTTTCACCACCGAGGATGTTGAGTTCCTTGTGGCTTTTGCCAGCCTTGCTGGACTGGCCATTGAAAACGCCTGCCTCTATGACCGGGCAAAGGAGCTTTCTCTCATCGATGACCTGACACGGCTTCACAACATTCGCTTCCTCAGGGAACAGATGGCTCGAGAGCTGGCACGGGCCCACAGAAGTGGAGACCCACTCTCGATTCTCATGATCGATGTTGATGACCTGAAAGAAGTGAACGATCGATTTGGCCATCGAGCCGGGGATAAGCTATTGCAGGCATTGGGACGAAGTATCAGCTCGGGGATCCGAGTGTCAGACATAGTGGCTAGGTATGGCGGAGATGAGTTTGTAGTCCTTCTGCCCGCTGCATCCGCTGAGGGCGCTTACCAGGCTGCCAAGCGGGTTGCACAGTCGATAGCGAAATTGGCGCCGATACACGGCGAGGTATAGGCTACAGTCAGTATTGGAATCGCTTCGTACCCCGAGGACGCGGTAACCCAAGAACAACTCCTGCAAGCAGCAGATGAGGCTATGTTTCGGGCTAAGCGAGCTGGCGGCAACCAGATCTGGAAAAGCGCAACCGGCAAAGCCGATACCCCCCTGCAGCGAGATTAGATGGGCAGCGTCTGCTCCCTTCTTAGTGGCTTCAAGGCTATCTGGCTATAGCTGTTCCCTTGGATTTTTGTGACTTCAAGCAGTCTTGCCCGGGTCTGGGCAAGAAGAGGAGGAACATCGCTATTGATAAACTGCGGTTGGACGAGTTGCTAAACAATCTCAAAAAAAGTGCGGGCTTGACTTTTTGGGGAGAGCGGGGTTATAATAGCGCTGAAAAACTGAATAGTAGACGGTGAAAAGGGCAAACCCTGAGAAATCAGGGGACGCAAAGCCAAGGGTCTAAGGCCTCTACAAGGCTATGACGGCTAGGTTGCCACCACGAAAGATCACGAAGATACCCTTCGGACTAACCTGGCCGAGGGGTATTTTGTTTGAGCTGAGAAAAGCCGGGGGAGGTGGCGGTTGTCAAGACTGAGAGGCTTATCAGGGCTTATGTCTGCTAGCATTGTGATTCGGCTTATTGGCACCGTGGTCCTGGGCTTTATCGGATGGGCGCTGGGCTTATTCATCGCCAACTGGGCCCCAGGTGGAGAGCTTCTGTGGAGCATGTCTGTGGCGCTTCTCAGCGCCACCGTGGGCTTTGCGTTTACTCCGGCTGCCATCGCCTCTTTCTGGCGCTGGATTGGGAGGAATCGCGATGTCCTTCAGCTGTCCACCTCGGCTCCGCCAAGCGACACGCACCGTGATGATGGGCGCATCATCTTGGATACTAATGTCATTATTGATGGCCGCATCGCCGATATCAGCCAGACGGGCTTTATCCGCGAGACCTTGCTCATTCCCAGGTTTGTGCTCAATGAGCTGCAGCATATCGCCGATTCGCCGGACCCGATGCGGCGTAACCGGGGGCACCGGGGCGTTAGCATCCTGGTCAGGATGCTAACGGACTCGGATGTGCCAGTTCAAGTCCTGGACACCGATTTCGAGAACATCCCCGAGGTTGATGCTAAGCTGGTGCAGTTGGCTAAAAGCCTCCGCTGCCCCATTGTCACCAACGACCTCAACCTGAGCCGGGCGGCTGGACTTCAGGGAATCCGCGTGCTCAACGTTAATGAGCTGGCTAACGCAATAAGACCTGTGGTCCTCGCCGGCGATGAGATGAGGCTGCGCATCATTCAAGAGGGTAAGGAGGCAGGACAGGGGGTTGGCTTCCTCGACGATGGCACCGTAGTCGTAGTCGACGCGGGGCGAAGGTACCTCAACGCTGAGATCGATGTCGTGGTCACCAGGGTGCTGCAGAGGGCAGCAGCACGGATGGTCTTCGCCTATCCCAAAGAGCCGAGGGATAACAGCAGGAGTTGAGGTTGGCAGGGCTGGCGAATTGCCTCTTCTTCGATCATGTTATCGATGGCAGGCAAAACGTTATCCACCAGCGCGTCGATCAGGGCATGGGCCGGAAAGCCCGGCCAACGATGAAACTGGCTCCCCGAGTCATTCAATAGATAGAACTCCAGATTTGACTTTCAAGGCGGTGTTCGCGTTTGCCTAAATCAGCTCACGCGCACTACACGGAATCGACTATCTGGTATTTGTAGCTTCTTCCACCTACACAGGTAGTTCATCATGCCCAAACAGCAGAACTTTTGAGAAGGAATTTGGCTCTTGGGGAAGCAATTTGGGGGAACACGAACATGCAAACCCGCTTGGAGTCGTAAGCTACTCTATTACTCTATTTATCTATTAGATTATCAGATATCTGTGAGACTATTATCAGTAATTATCAAGCTACTATATGACACCGCCAGTGACCATAAATAGGCTGTACCACTGGTTCTATTGTTTATTTGTTTGCTATTGCGGTCTGCTGGTGCCTCCTCAAAAAGTGACTTCTTCATTTCGGCCAAGACAGTCAGCTTACCTATTGCACAACATGGCTTAAGGTTCAATATAGTGCTGAGACTTGACACAAACGGGACAGCTACTTAAAGTGTCAATTGCTGGATCATTTCTACTGACGACTACTATGAGGTCTATAGAACCAGGTTATATTGCCCTATACCGCTCAGGGGAATTGGAGCGTCGTGCGCAAGCACTTGAAGCTCGGTTGGCCTCCTGTGATATTTGCCCCAGGGAATGTCGGGGCAATCGGTTAGAAAATGAACTGGGTTATTGCCATTCAGGGCGTCTGCCCATAGTCTCAGCCGTCTGCATTCATCAAGGAGAGGAACCGGCTATTTCAGAAACCAGGGGGTCAGGGGCAGTTTTCTTTGGCAATTGTAATATGAGATGCGCTTATTGCCAGAACTACCAGATAAGCCAGAACTGGGAAAAGCAAAAATCAAAGGAGATGGAATGCCCCACCTTGGCTGAAAGGATGCTCTACCTTCAGAATGAACTGGGCTGCCACAATATCAATTTCGTTTCGCCATCCCACTTTGTTCCCCAGCTTGTTCGGGCAGTTCTGGAAGCAGTGCCTATGGGGCTTCGAGTGCCACTGGTCTACAACACTAGCGGCTATGATTCTGTTGCTTCTCTACAAGAGCTTGACAGTATGATAAGCATTTACCTGCCTGATTTAAGATATGCCTCTGACAACTGGGCTAAGAAATTCTCGGACGCCTCGGATTATGTAGCACGGGCTCGTCAGGCTATCACGGAGATGTATAGACAGGTTGGAGACCTAGTGGTAGATGAATTTGGCTTGGCACAAAAAGGATTGATCGTGCGCCATCTTATTCTTCCCAACGGTTTGGCTGGCAGTGAAGAATCACTAACCTGGCTTGCTCGGAAGCTTTCCCCCGCAATGACGGTTAGCATAATGTCTCAATACATACCAATGCACCGGGCGCTACGAATACCACTGCTTTCCAGGACGATCTCAGTTGATGAGTATGAAACGGTTCTCCAGCTACTAACTAACTTAGGACTAGAAAACGGGTGGGTGCAGGAAATGGGGGCAGCAGGAGACTATCTCCCCGATTTTGAACGGAAAGGCCACCCTTTTTCCCCCGCCCCTGAGAGAACGGAGGAGCTTATATCTAAAAAGGTATCCCGTGACCACTAAGCGTGTCATTGTCGTCGGTGCCGGGGCGAGCGGCATGATGGCCGCCGGCCGAGCTGCCGAGCTGGCTGCCAGCGTCCTCCTGCTGGAAAAGACCAAGCACCCCGGTAACAAAATACTCGTCAGTGGCAAGACACGCTGCAACCTGACCAACGCCAAAGAACTTGATGGCTTTATCGCTATGTACTGCCCCGATGGCCGTTTTCTCTATAGCGCTTTCCACCGCTTCTTTCGCGATGATTTGCTCGCCTTTTTGAGGTGCTGTGGCGTGGAAACCAAGACTGAGCGTGGTGGGCGGGTCTTCCCTGCCTCTGATGATGCCCGCGATGTAGTTAAAGCCTTTGAGCGCTACATGGCTGACCACGGTGTCCAGCTCCGCACCGACACCAGAGTAACCGGGATACAGGTTGATAAGGGTCGAGTGGATAGTGTACAAACGGAGAAGGGGACGCTCTCGGCAACAGCAGTAGTTCTAGCAACCGGCGGCGCCTCGTACCCCGAAACTGGCTCCACTGGCGATGGTTATCGGCTAGCCGCTGCCCTCGGCCACACCATCACCAAATTGCGCCCGGCTTTGGTTCCCCTGATCGTCCATGAAGTCCAGCGGGCTAAAAGTATGCAGGGCATCAGTCTACGCAATGTGCGCCTGACCGCCTATCAGTGCCCCGCTGGTGAGATCAACCCTTCCCTGACCCCGACCAGCGACTGGGGACGCGGTATAAGCGGTAAACAACCACCCTGGCCTATCATCGAAAGCCGTATGGGGGAGATGATGATAACCCACTTTGGCATCGGTGGGCCGATAACATTGCTGATGAGCTTGGCCATAGTAGATGCACTGGAGAATGGCCCGGTCAGCGTATCCATCGACCTAAAACCCGCCCTTGACGAAAAGCAACTGCGCCATCGGCTTCAACGGGACTTCGACCGCTACGCTAAGCGGAGCTATAGGAACATCCTTAAGGGACTATTACCTCTCAAAATAGTTGATCCCTTCGTTGAGATGACCGCCATCTCGCC
>JAUWZY010000104.1 GCA_030615045.1 Chloroflexota bacterium | reverse complement strand
CCCGCCTTCTCTATTGCCTCCAGAACCGTAGCTCCTCTTCTGATTCCGACTTCCATTCCGTCGACGGTCAGTGTGATAGCATCCATAGCTTACCTCAATTCGAGATCGCATCTCAGGCACCGCTTTGCCTCCTCAATGGCCATCTCTTCATCAAACCCAAGCTCGACCTCAGCAAAGCTCTTAGCTCTTTTGCTCAAGGATAAGCAGGGCATTTGGATGCGGTGCCTTTCCTCTTTTTCGACCTCCGGCAGAGCCATCTCCTCTTCTGGCGGCGCCAGCACCTCGTCAATGATGCCATTGCCGCCGAGATACTTATCGATGGAAATCGCCGCTTGCCTTCCTGCGGCGATGGCTTCGATAATCGAGGCTGGGCCGGTAACGGCGTCGCCACCGGCGAAGACCCCTTCTCTATCTGTAGCCAGAGTATCAGGGTCAACTCGAATCACATTGCCCCTACTCACTTCGACACCCATTTGAGGAGGAACATCAGGCATCTGCCCGATGGCTGCGATCACTGTATCAAAGTCCAGGCTAAATTCACTGCCTTCAATCGGTTCAGGGCGCTGCCTGCCGCTGGCGTCTACTGCACCAAGCTTCATGCGAATGCACTCCAAACTGAGCACATCGTCTTCCTTTATCTTGACAGGGGCGGTGAGGAACTGAATCTGCACCCCTTCGTGCAATGCCTCTCCTATTTCCTCCTCGCTCGCTGGCATCTCGGCCCGAGTGCGGCGATAGATAATGGTTACCTCTTTGGCCCCAAGGCGAAGTGCGCTGCGGGAGGCATCTATAGCGGAATTACCCCCACCGATAACCGCCACCCTGCCCCTGATCTCAGCCCCATTCCCCAAATTCACGTTCTTCAGGAAGGAGATGCAATCCATAACCCTGGGGCTATCTTCGCCTTCGATACCCAGTTTGATTCCGCGGTGCGCCCCGATAGCCAGGAAAACAGCATCGAATCCTTGCTCGAAAAGTTCATCTGCTGAACCGATGCTGACATTTGTCCTTATCTCAACGCCGAAATCCGCTATCTCCTCAATCTCCCTATCGATCACTTCTCTGGGCAACTGATACTCAGGGATGCCTACCCGCATCATGCCCCCGGGCTCGGAGAGCGCCTCGAAGACGGTAACAGCGTGCCCAAGCTTAGCTAAATAATATGCCACAGTGAGCCCTGCTGGTCCAGAGCCGACAATGGCTACCCGCTTATGGCTCGGGGGAGCGACTCTGGTCCCCGACCTCCAAAATTGGCCGCCCTGCTCAGCAGCAAAGCGTTTCAGCGCCCTTATCGCGATGGCCTCATCTAACTGACCACGCCTGCATTTAGCCTCGCAGGGATGGACATAGACATGACCGCAGATCGAAGAGAATGGAATCCGCTCCCGGATCACGGCCAAGGCTTCAGCAAACTTGCCTTCGCCTATACAGCGAACATAGCGGGGCACATCTATGCCTGCGGGACAGGTATGCCGGCAAGGAGCTATCACCAATTCCTTGCAAACCACAGCAGGGCAATGCTTCCTTTTAATATGAGCCTCATATTCATCGCGGAAGTAACGGATGGTGGTCAGCACCGGATTGGGTGCCGTCCCGCCCAAGGCGCAGAGCGAACCATCCCGAACCGTTTCCGCAAGTCCCTGCAGCCGCTCGATGTCGCCGGGTTGCCCTTCCCCTCGAGTTATTCCCTCCAAGACATCCAGCATTTGCTTCGTCCCTACCCTACAGGGAGGGCATTTGCCACAGGACTCAACCTGGATAAAGGAAAGGAAGAATTTTGCCAAGTCAACTATACAGGTATCCTCATCAGCCACGATCATGCCCCCGGAGCCCATGATGGAGCCAGCCTTAGTGAGCACTTCATAGTCAATAGGGAGGTCAAGGAGCTCGGCGGGAAGGCAGCCACCGGAAGGCCCTCCGGTCTGTACTGCCTTAAAGCGCCTGTCGTCGACAATGCCGCCACCGATGTCGTAGATGACCTGACGCAAGGTCATACCCATAGGGATCTCGATGAGCCCGGTGCGCTTCGCCTTGCCAGCTAAGGCGAAGGTCTTAGTCCCTTTGCTCCCTTCGGTGCCATAGCTGGCATACCAGTCAGCACCTTTGTCCATGATGACGGCGATATTGGCATGGGTCTCGACATTATTGATGTTGGTCGGCTTGCCCCAGAGGCCAGATTGGGCTGGGAAGAGGGGACGGGGGCGCGGCATGCCCCTCCGCCCCTCGATAGAAGCCATCAGTGCTGTTTCCTCACCTCAGACAAAGGCGCCAGCTCCTTCATTAATCTTTATGTCAAAATTGAAGAACGAACCCAGTATGTTTTGTCCCAAAAGACCAT
>JAUWZY010000050.1 GCA_030615045.1 Chloroflexota bacterium | reverse complement strand
CCCTCCTTCATCATCGTCGGTCTGCCAGACACTGTGGTTCAGGAGGCTCGGGAGCGGGTTCGTGCCGCGATCAAGAACTCGGGATACACTTTCCCCATGAAGCGGATCACAGTTAATCTGGCTCCGGCGGACCTGAGGAAGGAGGGGCCGGCCTATGACCTGCCTATTGCTATCGGGATCCTCATTAGCTCGGAGCAGGTCTCGTTTGATGCCTTTCAGGCGCTGCTCCTGGGCGAGCTGTCCTTCGATGGCAAGCTGCGTCACACCCATGGCATCCTGTCCATGGTAGCTCTGGCTCGGGAAGGGAAAAGCCCCACTGTTTTCGTCCCCGCCATCAATGCCAAAGAGGCCTCTTTGATTGAAGGGGTGAGGATCATTCCCGTCGAATCCTTGGCCCAGTTAGTGGCGCATCTTCGTGGCGAGACAATAATTCCTGATTATGTTGGGGATGAGAATCCGGAAGAAGCCGAGATGCCCTGGGCTGGGACAGAGCTGGCTCACATAAAGGGACAAGAGCATGCTAAGAGGGCACTGGAGGTAGCGGCCGCTGGTGGACATAACCTGATTATGAGCGGTCCCCCCGGGAGTGGCAAAACCCTGTTAGCCAGGTCATTGCCTTCTATTCTACCCAAAATGGGTTCCGGGGAGGCTTTGGAGGTGACCAGGATCTACAGTGTGAGCGGGCTGTTGCCCCCAGACACCCCGCTTATCGCGCAGCGGCCATTTCGGGCTCCCCATTATACTATCTCCCATGCCGGGCTCGTCGGCGGTGGTCGCTGGCCCAGGCCCGGCGAGATCAGCCTGAGCCATCGTGGCGTGTTATTCCTCGATGAGCTGCCTGAATTCGGGCATGCCGATCTCGAGGTCCTGCGCCAGCCTTTGGAGGACAAGAGGGTGACCATCAGCCGAGCCCAGGGCAGCATGACCTTCCCGGCAAACTTCATGTTGGTGGCGGCGATGAACCCCTGCCCTTGCGGCTTCTATGGCGACCCGGTAAAGGAATGCACCTGCTCGCCAACCCTGATCTCACGCTATCAGCGGCGCATTAGTGGCCCCCTGCTTGACCGCATAGATATATTTGTCGAGGTGCCCCGCATTGAGTATGAGAAGTTAGCCGATGACAGGCTTGGAGAGAGTTCGGAGGCGGTGCGGAGGAGGATCGAAGCTGCACGCCAGATTCAGCGTGAGCGCTTTGCCGGGACAAATATCTTGTGCAATGCCGATATGACCCCGGTGGGGGTTAGGGAGTTCTGTACGGCGGAGCCGGGGGCACAAGGTCTGCTTCGAGCGGCGATGAAGCAATTGTCCCTTTCCGCCCGGGCCTTCCATCGCATCTTGAAACTGGCTCGAACCATTGCTGACCTCGCTGGCATTGAGATTATCGGCCCCAGCCAACTGGCTGAGGCCATCCAGTATCGACCAAGGCATGGGTTATAGAAATCCCGGTTAGCGATGAGGGGCAAAACGGAGAACAAAGCAGTTATTTGGGATCTGGATGGGGTGATAGCTGATACCGGCCCGTTCCATCTCGGCGCCTGGCAGCAACTGGCTGAGGAGATGGGGCTCCCTTTCACCGCCGAGGATTTCAGACGGGTTTTCGGGCTAAGGAACAGCGATATCATAAGGAAGGTCCTTGCTCCCGACATCTCTGCTGACCAGGTAGAAGCTCTCGCCCAGAGAAAGGAGGAGATTTTCCGAGCCCGAGTGAAGGGAAATATCAAGCCACTACCGGGCGTCTTGCCACTATTACGTTCGCTCAGGGAAAATGGATTCAGCTTGGCCCTGGCTTCGTCAACCGTGCCGCAGAACATCAAGCTGTTACTCTCCTCTCTCGGCATAGAGCAACTCTTTGACTGCCTGGTCTCGGGCTGGGATGTAAGCAGAGGGAAGCCGGATCCGGAGGGATTCCTGTTAGCGGCAGAGAGGTTGGGCATTGAGCCTCGCTGTTGTGTTATCATTGAGGATGCGATCGATGGGGTCAGGGCAGCTAAGGCTGCTGGCATGAAATGCGTTGCCGTAGCCAATACCCATCCTCGGGAAAGCCTGGCCGCAGCTGATCTGACCGTGGATAGTCTGGAGACAGTGGATAGCACAGACATCCAGTCTCTTTTCACGCCGGTGCTCGAAGGTAGTTAGGAGGGGAAATGCACTGTCAATATTGTGGCTATCCCGGAGTTTCCGTGATCAAGGTCTGGGCGGATAAGGGGGGGGGATTGCCCACCGCCGTTTTGGTTGCCTTGCCTGCGGGCGCAAATTTGACCTCGCAGAGCGCGAAAAGCTGGCCCGGGGCCCTGCTTCGCGGGTCAGTAAGCATGCAAGCAGGTAAAGAAAATTTCATTTGAGGAGAGGAGGCAGAGGTGTTTATGGACGCTATCGAGTTTTATCAAGAGCCTGTTCTCAAGAACCCCGTTATGGTGGCTGCTTGGCCGGGCATAAGCAACGTTGCCCTGAAAGCGGCAAGCTATCTCAAGGATAAATTGGGCGCTGAGGAGTTTGGGGAGATCAAACCCCTTAGTTTCTTCAGCCCGGCCGGGGTTTTGGTCCAAGACGACGTAGTAGGAATGCCGGGATTCCCTGAAAGCAAATTTTATTATTGGAAGAACAGGGTTCCCGGAAATGACATTATAATCTTCATCTCAGAGGCGCAGCCAGCCTCAAAACAATATGAGTTCGCCGGCTTGGTTTTAGACGTTGCTGAGAGGTTCGCTGTAGAAAGGATTTACACCTTTGCCGCTGCCATCATTCCCCATCGTGCCGAAAGATCAAGGGTTTGGGGGGCGGTTACCGATGCTTGGTTAATCACGGAGTTGAGACAATACGGTGTGGTGCAAAGAGGCGACTATCACATCCGCGGCTTGAATGGTTTGCTGTTAGGGATGGCTAAGGAGAGAGGCATCCCCGGCATCTGCCTGCTGGGCGAAACGCCGCAGCACTTTGCCGAGATGGAAAATCCCAGGGCCTCTCTGAGCGTGCTCCAGTCTTTGATCCAGATGCTGGGGATTGATATCGACCTTGCTGAACTCAGTGAACAGGCAACACGGGCCGATGAGGAGATGGAGAGAATAGCCAAGGAGGACATGACCCAGTATATCGATCACTTCACTCGCCCCATCTGGGAACGAGAAGAAGAGGAAAACGAGTAAAATATTGCAGTACCGCTCCCCTCAGCTTGCGCAAACCAGCTACCCGAGCACAATCGCCAGCGTCGTAAGCTGCTAATATGCTCCAGCATATATGATGAAGAAGAGCCTGATCCTAAGTACAGCCAAAAGCGTATAGGATGATGTAGAAGAAGAGCAAGTCCTCGCCGATATCCCAAGTGCGGCCTATCATCTCCTCCTCACCCAGGATCTTCTCCACCTCTTTTCTTTTCTCAGCCCAGGGAATGCTTAGCATCTTCTGTTCTGCCATGAGCTCACCTCATATTCACTTTTTATAGACACCGTATTCTCTGACGAATTTCGTCACTGCCAACAGATTCTCCGGCTTGGCGTCATTTGGCGAGAGCAAAACCTTGTCATTGGAGAAAATGAACCCCCCGCCAGGCGCACACGTATCTATGAGCTTTTTGGTATAGGCAACACACTCCTCCTCGGTCCCGTAGCCCAGTAAGGAGTTGGGGATGTTTCCTGCCAGGCACATAGTATTCCCCAAAACAGCTTTCGCTTTCTCCATGTTTGTACTCTCCATCAACGCTATGACCTTCCCTTTTGGCAGTTGAGCCAGGAAGTCCAAATAGGGGTCCCAGTTGCCCTCACAATAGAGCAGGCACGAGAAACCTGCCCCAGTCAGCTCTTCGATAAGCTTGCGGAAAGTGGGCCAGTAGAATTCCTCGAAGTCAACCGGCCTCAAAAACTCGGCGATGTGAAGGGGTATAAACAAAGGCGGGTAGTCGGCAGGCGGCCCACCATAGCCCGCTTTGGCAAGCTTAATTGCAAGGGGAAGCATGGCTTCACAGGCTGCCTTTACCTGCTCAGGCCGGCGCTTGATGTCCAGTATCATCCCCTTAAATCCACGCATCTGATCTTCAATCATATCCATCGGCGCCTTGGAGAAGCCCAGTACTGCCAGCGGTGCTCCGTAAACCTGCGTCCACACTCCAAATTGAGCACCGAGGCGGGCAAGATACAGGCCGAATAGCACAGCGCCTTTGGCCAGGGCGAAGCTCATTGCGGGGGAAAGGCTTTGCCAGCTCCGTCGCTCGCCTGGGCAAGAGCTTCTCCACAATGAAGGCATAGGGATCGGCTATAAACTCGGGATAGTCTTCAGCCTGCATCGGGGAAGCATCCGGAAATTGAAATGATGATGTCGCCGATACATCCTGCCCTGATACCATTAGCGTTCTCTGGCCTATCGCATCGAGCACCGGCGCCGGCCAAGTGCCAAAGGGAGGAAACACAGCGTCCCAGTCAAAGTCCACGAGAACCTTGTTAATGGCTCCGATTAACTTCTCGTAGTCATATAAAATCTCCTGTATGTTATAGCCGGAGTAATGCGCAACCCAGGTGTCGGCCGGGAACCACATAGGAACGCAGTCCGGCTCCTTTAGGCTGATTGCCGTCTTCAACCTGGCAAGGCGTTCGTTGTACAGTTCCTCAACGCTCTTTTCCATTTTATGCCTCCACCCATTTTTTGCAGATTTCCACTCCTTCAGCAGCGCTGTTGGTGAAACGGTCAGCGCCAACGTAAGCCCTGACCTTTTCGTCCACAGGATTTCCACCGATGATGACCTTGACGCGGTCTCTGAGGCCGGCATCCTTCATCGCGTCAACGGTGCCCTTCATAGTCTCCCGAGCCAGCGTCAGCAGCGCGCTAATACCGACAATTTGAGCATTGGTTTCCCGAACCTTATCCACAAACTGCTGGTAAGGGACATCTATGCCTAAGTCATACACCTCAAACCCGGCGGCCTCGAGCATATCTCTAACGACATTCTTCCCGATATCATGAATATCGCCATGAGCTGTGCCCAGCACCACCTTGCCCATCCTTGCCGGCGCAACCTTTAATCGAGGCATCATGCGACTCATCACTTCCTTGAGAATCTCGGCACCAAAGATTAGCTCGGGAAGAAAATATTCCTTAGCCTCATACCGATTGCCAACTTCAATCATGCCATCCTGACAGGCTTTAATCGCTCGGTTAAGATCAGCCTCTGAAGGCTCTGAAGCTAAGAACTCCTCCACAAGCTTGAGCACCTTGGGCTCATCCAGATCAGCAATTACCTTGGAAAGCTCTGCTATCTGTACCATGATTGTTATGCACCTCCCTTCAAGTTGAGAAATTCAGACAGACCATTTCTAAACCATATACTCGCTGTCTATTAATCTCTCCCACCTCCCTTCAAGCATCGGTTTTATGTTGTGATAATGATGTAGCACAAAACCCAATTTTTGTCAGGTAGGGAAAGCACGTAAACTCCTATAATACTCCCGCGACTCGAGGGCACAATGGGTCGGGGGCTTGGATATCCCCGCTTATTATCTTAGCCCGGGCAAAACAGCCACCGCGGCATTTATTTTTCAACGGACAGGCGAGACATGGCTCATGGAGATTTGGGCTGGTCAACGATTTCACCAATGGGTGCTCCTCTTGCTCCTGCCAAGCCTCCGAGATCCCTTTCTCCTTGATATTGGCAAAGGCGATATCAAGCACATCACAAAGCAGCACGTTCCCCTGGGGGTCGAGGTCGATATCGTTTGAGGTGCGGCAAAAGCCCGCCGAGATGCGTTTGGATTTGACCACCAGCCTGGCAAAAGGGGTACACCAGAGAGATACTGGGAAATCCAGCTCTGCTACTGCCTCATCTACATCCCGGAGCACGTGCATCATCTGCTCGGGATTAAGTATTATATCCATTCCGGCCCGGCCTGCAGGCATCACCGGGATCAGGCAGCCGACCAAAGCGCCCAGTTCCTTGGCCAGGGACAAATATCCCTGGACTTCGGCATAATTCAAATTGCTCACCGCCATCACAGTGCCAAAGCGGAGGTCAAATTTTTGCATCGCCTCCACTGCTGAGATGACAAAGTCCCAGGTTCCACGGCCCCTGATCTTCTCATGAGTCTCTTTACTGGCGCCATCAATGCTTAGGTAGATAAATACGCCGCAGTCTGCCAGCTGCCTTGCCATTTCTTCATCGAGCATTGAGCCGTTGCTGACCACGCTGGTGCTCATCCCCAGCTTGCAGGCTTGTCTTATCACTTCGAGGGCATCTCGGCGCAGGAAAACCTCTCCCCCGGTAAGGGCAACATGGCTTATCCCAGCCTCGGCCGCATTGCGGACCACGGCCAAAGCCTGCTCCGGCTCCAGCTCCCCGTGGCGGGGAAATCGCGCCGCGTAGCAATGGCGGCAGGCCAGGTTGCACTGAGAGGTGAGCAGCCAGATGAGAACGCGTGGCCTGTTCATAAACAATGATATAATAAACTCAAGGGAAATAGGATGCAAACCCAGCGAGCATATCTCTTCCATCATCTTGACTCGGTTGAAGCGCTTGTCACGCGCCCTCGCTGCGGACTATTCACCGATATCGATGGCACCATAAGCCAGATCGCGCCCTCACCTCAAGAGGCTCGAGTCTCTGACATCTGCCGGGGCAGCCTTTCCCTATTGGCAAAGCATCTGGCGCTGGTCGCTGTCGTTTCCGG
>JAUWZY010000107.1 GCA_030615045.1 Chloroflexota bacterium | reverse complement strand
TTCCGCCTTCTCTCCTTTTATTGGGGGTGGCTTGCCCAACCCCGTTGTTGGGGGTGGCGCACCTGCCTCTGTCGTTGGGGGTGGCGCGCCTGCCTCTGTTGCTGGGGGTGGTGCACCTGCCTCTGTCGTTAGGGATGGCTTGCCTGGAGCTATTATCGCAGGCGGGAGGCCCGCGCCGCGCTTCATCCAAGCCGGCAGCCGGTCGATGGGGAGCCTCTCTTTGACCGGGGCTGGCAGCTGAAGTGTGCCCCATCCGGTGACATAGTATTGCATGACGATGCCGATGATATTGGACATCAGGAAGTAAAGCCCTAACCCGGCGGGCAGCATCAGGGTGATCAAGCCAAACATTAAGGGGAAGACCAATATCATTATTTTGCTCATGCGCTGCTGCTTTGGGTCTGGACTGGGCACGGTGGACATCTTCTGCAACAGGTACATGGTAGCCATGACCAGGATGGCCAACCAGAAATCCTGACGCTGGGTCAGGTCCATCCACAGGAAGTTTACATTCGCCCACTCAGGCTGATCGTTCACTACCCTGAGCACGGCCTGATACAGGGCGATCCAGATGGGGAGCTGAATCAGCATCGGCCACAGGCAGCCCAGAGGGTTTATCTTGGCCTCCCGATAGAGCTTCACCGTCTCTTCGGAGAGCTTTTTCTTATCTTTGCCATATTTCTTCTGCAGCTCCGACATCTTGGGCTGGAGAGCCTGCATCGCCTTAGTGCTGCGCAGTTGCCTCAGGGTGAGGGGGAAGATGACGATGCGGACTATGATGGTCAGGAAGATGATGCCAAGCCCAAGGGAGCCCGCCACGGAGAGGAACTTGAGGACCTCATACATCGGGTTGGTGGCGATGGTGTGCCAAAGTTCGATCAATTTCTACCTCGAAAGATATTCATGGGACGGGGTCAACTCCTCCCCGGCTGAAGGGATGACAGCGTAACAGACGCTTTGCCGTTAATAATCCCCCCTTTATCAGCCCATGCTTTGTGATCGCTTCATAGCCATAGTGTGAGCAGGTAGGGATATAGCGGCAAGAAGGCGGGGTAAACGGTGAGATAGCAAGCTGGTAAAAGCGAATCAAACCGATGGCAATCCTCTTCATCTATGCTCCTAATAGCAAACGAGCTCGTTGTAAAAGCAGCTTCATCGCCGCCTTGAGATCCTGATACTGTGCATTGGCAGCTTCACTGCGAGCGATGAATACTAAGTCCCATCCCGGCGTGACCGGGGTCAATCTCGCCACCTCACGCATCCGCCTCTTTACCTGATTACGCACTACCGCCTTGCCCACCTTTTTGCTGGCAATAAAGCCATATCGGTTAAACTCCAGCCCATTGGGCAATGTCTTTAGCAGCATAAGCTTGTGGATCCAGGTGCGGCCTTGCTTAGCAACGGTAGCGAACTCTGAGTCCTTGGTCAGCCGCTGCTCCTTTCTCATTTATATAGTTAGTCTATAACGATCCTTAAGCCGTCTTCGCCTCAACACAGCGCGTCCGCCCCGGGTGCTCATCCGGGCGCGAAAGCCATGCTCGCGCTTCCTTGGGATCCTCTTCGGCTGGTAAGTTCGCTTCGGCATCCTTTGCCACTCTAATTATCGCAAAGTTT
>JAUWZY010000079.1 GCA_030615045.1 Chloroflexota bacterium | reverse complement strand
GGCGATCCTTGAGTTCCAACTGGCCACGCCTCAGGGCTTCAAGCCGATCACGGGCAATAGCGTTCAAGAAACGCAGCGAAAGATAATCGATATCCTGCGCACGGACTACGAGACTTTCATCAATAGCGCTCTCCTTTTGCAGGGTCGTGCCGATGAATTCACCATCAAACCGCCTTCGGAACGGAAGAAAGTGCTCGCTGACATCCTGAATCTATCGCTCTATGACGAGCTTGAAGATCAGGCAAAGGGATTGGCTAAACAAAAGGAAATCGAGTGTGGCAATCTTGCAGCCGGGATAAGGGAAATCGACGCCGAACTGACCAACAAGGAAAGCTATCAAGAAGAGCTCTATCAGGTGCAGGCGGCGTTAGTGGAGCTTGAAGCTCAGGTGAAGAGACAAGAGGGCGTGCTCGATGAGCTGCGCCAGGCGAAAAAGGAATTAGACCTCAAAAAGGAGCAGCTGTCCGAGGCCGGAAGCAGGATTGCCGAGGCGGAAAGGGAGCTCAATTACTCGGAGAGCCAGCTAATCCTGCATCGGCACAAGGTTGAAGACTACCAAGCCACCTTGGCTCAGAGCACAGAGATAGAGGAGGGATACGCAGAACTTGTTAGGGCAAAAAAGGAAAACGAGGAGCTCAATGAGAGGCTGAGGCAGCTCCATGCCCTGACCGGGGGCAAAAATCAGCTGGAGCAGGCTATCAGAG
Organism: Chloroflexota bacterium; assembly: GCA_030615045.1. GTDB lineage: Bacteria > Chloroflexota > Dehalococcoidia > SZUA-161 > JAUWZY01 > JAUWZY01. The sequence continues at coordinate 3,300 of JAUWZY010000079.1, read as the reverse complement.
ATGCCAAGAACGAGCTGGTCACGGAACAGAGCGTGCTTCAGAGCCAGGTTCAGAGGTTGCAGCTCAGCGCTGATGCAGTGCCCGGGCTGGAACAACAGCTGGTCAAAATCCAGTCCCAGTCAGCCGAACTTGATAAGATGGGACGGGAATTGGAGCAAAAGAGATTGCGGGAACAGGAGCTATCAAACCAGATCCATTATCTGAAGTCGGCGAATATCAAGCTTGAAGAGGAGATAGAAGAGCGAAGGTCCAAGATAGAGATGCTGCGGCGCAATGGCGCCCACTGTCCGCTATGCGAAAGCGAGCTCGGGATTGAGGGCCGGGACAGGATCATAGCCAAGTATGAGCAAGAGAGGCAAACTAAAGCCGAGACTTACCACGATAATGAACTGGAGTTGGCGCAAAAGGAAAAGGATTTCCAATTGGCGAGGAGTGAGATAGCCCAGTTCGAGGCCAGGCTAAATAGAGAACGGGCTATAACCCAGGGCCAGGACATCGCCTTAAAAAAGGAGCTCGCTCAAGCCCGGGAGGCAGCCACAGAGCTCACTTGGCATCGAGCGCGCCTCGCTGAGGTGGTAAAGCGGCTGGAGGAAGGCGAGTTTGCCCTTGAGCAGAAAGCAGCCCTTATTGATCTGGACGCTCAGATAATAAGCCTGGGCTATGATGCAGCAAGGCATCAATCGGTTGGGCAGCGTTTAGCTGAGTTTGATCGCTATGACGGGCTTAAGCGCAGGCTTGACGAAGCCAAAGAGCTTATCGAGCAAGAGAAGGCATCATTAGCTTGGGCAGAGGATAGGGCGGGCCGCTGGCGTTCTATCCGCGACGCCGAGGCCGAGCGAAGAGAAACATTGACACAGGAGCTAAAGGCCTTGCCAGAAATCGTCACCAGGCTGGCAGAAGCGGGACGTGTCTATGACGCCTTGCTCGCCCGCCAGGGACAGGGGCGCAAGATGTTGGGCGCAGTGGAGCAGAAACTGGAGCGCTGCGCTTATTTGGAAAAGAGCAGGGAGGAGAAGTCCAGAGCCATGACCAGGGCAGCGGCTGAAAAAGGCATCTACGAGGAGCTGGCCACTGCCTTCGGCAAGAAAGGCATCCAGGCCCTGGTCATCGAGCAGGTTCTCCCCGAGATCGAGGACGAGGCTAATAGGCTCCTGGGCCGGATGACCGATAGCAGGATGAGCGTTCGCCTTGAGACACAGCGCCTGAGCAGAAAAGGCGAGCCTGTGGAGACCCTGGATATAAGGGTCTCCGATGAGCTGGGGACGCGCAACTATGAAATGTTCAGTGGCGGCGAGGCATTTCGCATCGACTTCGCCCTGCGCATCGCCCTCTCCAAGCTGCTGGCGAGGCGAGCCGGGGCGCCGCTGCCCACGCTGTTCATCGACGAGGGCTTCGGCACCCAGGATAGCTCAGGGCGGGAGAAGCTGGTGGAGGCGATAAACTCGATTCAGGACGATTTCGAGAAGATAATCGTCATCACCCATATTGAGGAGATGAAGGATGCCTTCCCGGTACGCATCGAGGTTACCAAGACCGCCGAGGGCTCCATGATCTCAATGAGCTGAGTGAAGAAGATGAGAAAGCACGATGCTGAAAAATGGCAGCAGATGGCAGCCGAGTTCAATAACGACCCCTTCGCCACTATGATCGGGATGACGATAGTGGAACTGGACCGGGGCTACGCTAAGGTAACGCTGTCGCTCAGGCCGGAGCACGACAGCAGGATCAATCGGCCCCATGGCGGGCTGATCGCGGCGGTGCTCGACCACGCCTGCGGCAATGCCTTCGACTCAATGGGGCGGGGCACCATCGGAGTGCAGCTGAGTGTCAACTATATCGCCGGCACCAAGCCCAACGACATCCTCATCGCCGAGGCACGGGTAGTCCACTTGGGGAAGACGATGGGGACGGCAGAGGCTACACTCACCGGCTCCGACGGCACTGTCATTGCCAAGGCGCTGAACACAGCCATGGTCTTTAAGCAATAGGGGATGGCGGGTTGACCTTTTGCTGACCGAAACTGCCAAGGGCTCTATGACAGGGCTGAGACTTCCCAATCCATGTGGGGAAGCTTATAATCAGTTAGGAGGTGGGATAATGGAAAGAAGACCTGAGGTAGAGGTGGCTTTTTCGGACCAATACCGGGTGATGAGAGTAAGTGGCTGGGTTGGGGGCTCCACGCCTACCGGAATCGAGGTCGATTTATATGAGGACAAGAGCGATTTCACTGGTACACTTAAATCAGGTGCGCCGCCCAAGATAACCCATGAAGTCCAGGCCAAGCTCTTCATTAGCCCTTTCCATGCCAAGGAGTTTGCCTATTGGCTGCTCTCGCATGTTAAAGGGTACGAAGAGCGTTTTGGCGCCATAGCTCCTCCGAAGAAGAATTCGCCCGCCAGGCCTGGCATGGAATACGCCAAAAAGGATATTGAGCGTGCCGAGTTTGAGGAAAAATTCGGTGAGGGAACATAGTCGGTCATTATTTCTGTTTTAAGCTGAATTCCCAGGCGCAGTGGCAGTCGGTGACTGGGTCTGGGGGGCAAGTTATGCATCTGGTCTGAATTCGGGGGTCAATAGTTGCGGCAAACTGGCTATATTCAACAATACCGACTGGTTTGCAGGGAAAATGTGGCAGATTTTTGCGGCTGCGAGCTTGTTGCACCCGGCATTCAATCATGCGAAAAATCATCACTCTGTCATTTACCCACTCAACCTGTTGACGATTAACAGTGGAATAGAGCCGAAATCGGAAGGCTTTTTCCAGAGCACGCAATCCCCCGTGGGGAGGAATATCGAACGCTGCCATGATTCGCTTTGCCTCCATTACCGAGAAGCGTTCCCAGCCGCGAGCATCAATTTCCATAGCTGAGTTCAGCCCCAGTTTCTCTTCCACCGCCAGAAACCAGCAGCCATCGTGAGCCAGCCAGTTCTTGGCATAGACCCGAACTAGTTTGAGTAACCCCTTCCGGGATAAGTCGGCAAATTGTTCCATTTGTTTCCTCCCAGCAATAGACGAACTTCCGATCACGCAACCCAACGACCTTACCCCGTGCCTATTATAGCAACTTTCTTTTTGTCAGGCCAAAGCCCCAGCTTCCAGAGCGGGACTCAAGACCGCCGAGGGGTCGATGATCGCAATGGGCTAAGGGGTTATGTTCTTGGCTCTTGACAGAGTTGAACATTGAGTGTATATTTAATTATGGGGCGTAAAACCAAAGCCACAAGTGCTGAAAAGAGTGCTTGTGGTGAGTAGTTAGCCGTTTCGGGGGGGAGATCCACCCCGCCCGAGGTGTTTTATTC
>JAUWZY010000038.1 GCA_030615045.1 Chloroflexota bacterium | reverse complement strand
CACGCCCGTGCGGTAGAGGTGCCGATAGTAGTTGCTGTCAACAAAATGGATAAGCCAAATGCCGATCTGGAGCGGGTCAAACAGCAACTGGCTGACCATGGGCTCGTTATCGAGCAGTGGGGTGGGGATGTGGTCTTGGTCCCCGTCTCGGCGAAGAAAAGGGAAGGGCTCTCCGAGCTTCTGGAGAACCTGCTCATCGTTGCTAAGCTGGAAGAGCTCAAGGCGAACCCCGGTCGATCGGCCATTGGCGTTATCATTGAAGCGAAATTGGATAGCACCAGAGGCCCGATGGCTACCATCCTGATCTAGGCAGGCACGCTGAAGGTCGGCGATACCTTTGTCGTCGACAGCACCTGGGGCAAGGTCAAGGCCATGTTCGATGACCGCGGCCGCCGGGTGCGCAGAGCCGAGCCCTCGACGCCCGTCGAGATCCTGGGCTTGGAAAGTGTGGCTCAAGCCGGTGGCATCATGATGGTGGTGGCCGATGAGAGGGAAGCTCGAGACTCGGTGGCAAAGCGGCAAAGGGAGCAAGCGCTAAAGGCGAAAACCCTTATGCTGGTTGACCTCTCCTCTCAGATTCGAGAGGGACGGGTCAAGGGGCTTAATCTCATCTTGAAGGTGGATGTTCAGGGCAGCATTGAGCCGATTAAGAGCTCCCTGGAGCGGCTGGAAAACGAGCAGGTCAAGGTCAGGATCATTCACTCCGGCAGTGGCACCATTACTGGAAGCGACGTGATGCTGGCTATCGCCTCGGGAGGTGTCATCATCGGCTTTAACACTCACCCTGAGCCCGGGGCCAAACGGCTTGCCGAAACGGAAGGCATCGAAATCCGCCACTATGATGTGATCTATAATTTAATCGAGGACATGGAGAAGGCCTTGACCGGCATCCTGGAGCCCGTTTATGTCGAGGTTGTGGAGGGCCATGCCCAGGTGCGGGCCATGTTCAATGTCAGGCCGGGGAAGGTTGCAGGTGTCTATGTCACCGATGGCAGGGTAATTCGTGGTGCCCCGGCCAGGGTAATGCGCAATGGTCAAATGATCCATGAATCCAATATCAGCAGCTTGAAGCATTTCAAGGAGCATGTGCCCGAGATAGCTGCCGGGTCTGAGTGCGGCATCGGCATCGAGGGATTCAATGATTTTCAAATCGATGATATCATTGAGGTCTATCGGAAAGAAAGAAAGTGACACACCGTAGAAAGCAGGTCGAGCACCTCATTCGGGCAGAACTCAGCGATTTGATTAGCCGCCAAGTCAAGGATCCCAGGCTCAAGGGCTTGGTTACGGTCACCGAGGTCTCCGCTTCACCAGACCTGAAACAGGCCCGGATATTCATTAGCATCATGGGCGATGAGGAAGAGCAGGGGGAGGTATTTCGGGGGTTGAGTTCCGCCTGCAGCTTCTTGCGCCACGAATTGGCAAAGCGGGTTTCATTACGCCATATCCCCGAGCTCAGCTTTGAGAAGGATGACTCCATCGAGCGAGGGATTCGGCTATCACAACTGATTGAGCAGGTGTCCGCAGAGGGCAGCGAATCAGGCCAGAGTTGAGCATTGACGGCATCTTGAATATCAACAAACCAGCGGGCAAAACCTCCTTTGAGGTTGTAGCTCTCGTCCGCAGGTTGAGCGGGGAATGGAGGATCGGACATGGCGGAACTCTCGATCCCGAAGCCACGGGTGTTTTGCCCATCGGCCTGGGTCAGGGAACTCGGATGACTGAATTCATGGCCCAAGAGAGGAAGGTTTATCAGGCCCAGGTTGAGCTGGGCACTGCCACCGATACCTATGATGCCAGTGGCAAGATCATTTGCACGGGCGATGTCTCCACAGTGACCAGGGAGCAGGTAGAGGCAGCGTTGGCCTCCTTCCGCGGCCTCATAGAACAAATCCCGCCACTTTATAGCGCCCTGAAGTATCAAGGGCAGCCCCTTTATCGGTTAGCTCGCGCTGGGATTGAGGTGCCGAGGCCACCGAGAAAGGTAAACATATTCCGCCTTGAGCTCTTGCACTTCGAGCTTCCGCTCCTGACCCTGGAAGTGACATGCAGTAAAGGGACCTATATCCGCTCCCTAGCTCATGATCTGGGGCACGCTTTAGGCTGTGGTGCGCACCTGAAGAGCCTGGTCCGGCTAAAGAGCGGTCCTTTTAATCTTAGCGAGGCGGTCAGCCTACCCCAGCTTGAGGATGCCTTCCGCCATCGCTATTGGCAACTACTGCTCCACCCTTTAGATGTGGTGCTACTTCGCTTGATGGCCATCATCGTAGCCGAAGAGAAGGAGCGAGCGATAGTAAATGGACGGCCATTGCTTCTCCCTGGAGGGAATGCGGGTGAGTTATATCGGGCTTATTCCCGCGATGGCCGCCTTATTGCCCTACTTCGCTGCGATGGCAACATATTGCAAGCTGAGAAAGTGCTCGCCACCTCTTGACATTTGGGGTGGAAAGAGTGTAGTCTAAGCAACAAAGGAAGGGGGTGAAGCATGGCGCAGGCTTATTGCTTCAAGTGCCGGGCGAAGAGGGAGATCAAGAACCCGAGAAACGTGACCTTGAAGAATGGCAAGCCGGCGATCCAAAATGTCTGCCCTACTTGCGGCACCAAGGTATTTAGAATCGGCAAGGGCTAAAAAAGCAGCGTAGCCATAGAGGTCCGGGCTCATCTCAGGCCCAATTTTTGCAGCAACAAGCGAGGATTGGCCTCGAGGGCGGTTTCGATTTCATGGTCATCGAGGCCAGCGCCTTGAGCGGTGGCTCGAGCTAAAGCTGCAGTGAGTAATTCTTCTTTCTCGTGGGCATCGGAGTTAATAAGGAGTTTAGCCCCGGCAAGTCGAGCTAAATTGGCTATATATCCGTTGCGCGATGAGTACGATTTCCGTGCCGTGATTTCGACAAAGACGCCATTGGCAGCTGCGGTTGCGGCTTCCTCAAGGCTTAGCAGGCCAGGGTGAGCCAGGATATCAACATGTGGCGATTTCACTGCTGCCGAGTTTGTACCTAGCTCTATCGGTTCTAGGCCGGTTTCGCCATGGACGACCACCAGTTGGGCGCCCAGCTCTTTGGCCTGCTTCGCTGTCTCAGCAATAGCAGCTGCTGGCACCAGGGTCAATTCTACCCCTGGGATGGCGATGATGTCCCAATGGGCTTGGGCTAAGGCGCAATCCTTGGTCACTTCGGCGATTAGCCTTTCCAAGGAGCCGATGCCAGAGTGGTCGGTGATGGCGATAGCTTTGTAGTTGTTTATGATTGCTTTATATATCAGTTCCAGCGGAGATAGGGAGCCCTCGCTGAAAAAGGTATGGGTGTGGAAATCATAGACCATCGAGCTAAGGATAGCATAGGTCCTATTTCAGGGCAAGTTAGTCCTCGATTCTAAGAAAGGAGCATTCTGGGCGTGGGCAAGATCAACGTAGCAATCATCGGGGTTGGCAATTGTGCCTCCTCTCTGGTTCAAGGTGTTTGTTATTACCGTAACGCTAGTGAGAACGACTTTATCCCTGGGCTTATGCATGTCAGCTTGGGTGGCTATCACATCGGGGACATCAACTTCGTCGCTGCCTTCGACATCGATAAGAATAAGGTGGGCAAGGACTTGGCTGAAGCCATTTTCACCTCGCCTAATAATACTTTTAAATTCGCCGATGTCCCTGCTACCGGCGTAGTGGTTGAACGAGGCATGACCCATGACGGGTTAGGTAAGTATCTATCTCGGATCATCACCAAGGCGCCTGGACCTACAGCAGATATTGTAGGCATCCTCAGGGAGAGGGAAACCGATGTCGTTGTCAGCTACCTTCCTGTTGGCAGTGAAGAGGCAACTAAGTGGTATGTGGAGCAGGTGCTTGCCGCTGGCTGTAGCTTCATCAACTGCATCCCTGTGTTCATCGCCCGGGAGCAGTATTGGCAGGGAAGGTTTGCCGAAAAAGGCTTGCCCATTATCGGGGATGACATCAAGTCCCAGGTCGGAGCTACCATCACCCATCGGGTGCTCACCAGGCTATTCCGAGACCGTGGGGTCAAACTGGAACGGAGCTATCAACTGAACTTTGGCGGTAACACCGATTTTTATAACATGTTGGAACGGGAGCGATTGGAGTCAAAGAAAATCTCTAAGACCAACGCTGTCACGTCTCAGCTCGATTATGAACTCAGCCCCGAAGATATCCACATTGGCCCGAGCGATTACGTGCCCTGGCTCAAGGATCGCAAGTCATGTTACATCAGGATGGAGGGGCGCAGCTTTGGCGATGTGCCATTAAATCTTGAGCTCAAGCTCGAGGTCTGGGATAGCCCGAACTCAGCAGGGGTGGTCATCGATGCCATAAGGTGCTGTAAGCTGGCCTTAGATCGGGGGATCGGTGGCGCTCTTGTTGCCCCCTCAGCCTATTTTATGAAGTCGCCCCCGATACAATATACCGATGAGCAGGCTCGAATTATGACTGAGGAATTCATCTCTGGGCAGTTGCAGGCAGAATCCGCTGTGGGCTTAGCAGCCTCAGCTTCACATCCAAAACGACGGACTAAGGCGCGATAGGTAAAGTGAAAATCGCCCTGGTTTCTCCTTATGATTATGCCTTCCCCGGTGGGGTGAATGAGCATGTCTCCCGGTTGGGGGAGAGCTTCACCAACATGGGGCATACTGTCAAGATCATCGCCCCCTGTTCCCGCCGCCATAAAGTGCCGGAGAACAATGACTTTATCTTTCTTGGCCGGCCGATCTCGATCCATGCCAGCGGCTCTATTGTCCGCGCTCCGGTGTCACCCTGGTTGTTTTTCTCCCATCAGGTGAAAAACGTCTTAGAACGAGAGTGTTTTGACCTCATTCATATTCATGAGCCCCTGTTTCCGCCTCTATGCACTGCGGTGGTCCATTACGCTGAAACGGTGATCGTGGGCACCTTCCATGCCTCCCGGAGCCGGAGCTGGGGCTACTGGTTCTGGAAGCCTATTTGCCTCAAGCGATGGTTTGACAAGCTCGATGGTAGGATCGCTGTGTCCAAGCCGGCAATGGAGTTCGCCAGCCGCTATTTCCCCGGGGATTATGCCATAATTCCCAACGGCGTCGATCTAAAGCATTTCTCCGCTGATGTGGCCCCGATCGAGGAGTATTGCGACGGGAAGCTGAATATCATGTTCGTCGGTCGGCTGGAGAAGCGAAAGGGGCTCGGGCATTTATTGGGGGCTTATCGCCGCATTAAGCGCGAGTTTCCCCACTCCCGGCTCATTGTAGTCGGCCCCGATGGGAACCTGCGCCGGGATTACGATAGGATTGTGGCGAGATGGCGTTTGGCGGACGTCGTTTTCACCGGCTATGTATCAGATGATGATCTGCCCCGCTATTATAAGGCCGCTGATATCTTTTGTGCCCCGGCTACAGGGAAGGAGAGCTTCGGCATTGTCCTGCTGGAGGCTATGGCGGTGTCAAAGCCGATTGTGGCCTCAGACATTGAAGGCTATGCCAACTTAGTCAGCCACGGCGTTAATGGGCTGCTGGTGAAGCCTAAAGATGAGAAGGCTCTTGCTGCTGCCCTCAGCCAGCTATTAGAAGACAAGGCGCTGCGAGAGAGGATGGGGGCTCTGGGGAGACAACGGGTGGAGGATTATAGCTGGGAGCGCGTCGCGCAAAGGGTAATGGACTACTACCAGAGCCTCGACCTGAAGGGGAAATAGTGGGTGCTGGCTAAGATTCGTCGCAGCTTGGCTTGGTATTTGACCGGGCCCGTAATCCGCCTCATTGCCAAAACGAAGCTAAGTCCAAATGCGCTAACCATCATCGGTTTCCTGCTCAGCCTTGTTATTGCCTGGGTTCTGGCTACGGGGCATCTCTTCCTCGGCGGCTTTTTGGTGCTGTTCTCAGGCTGGTTTGACCTTCTCGATGGAGCGCTGGCACGGGCCACGGGGCGGACGACGAGATTTGGTGCCCTCTTCGATTCCGTTATCGATCGTCTTTCCGAGGCAGCACTGCTTTCTGGGCTGTTGTTTTTCTATGCCGCTCAGGGCTCATTCCAAGAGAGCCTGTTGATCTTCGCCGTTTTTGTCGGCTCGGTGATGGTCAGCTACATAAGAGCCAGGGCTGAGGGATTGGGACTTGAGTCTGGGGTTGGGCTGTTCACCAGGCCGGAGCGGCTTGTCCTGCTGGCATTAGGGCTTATCTTGAGCCCGATCGACCTCGCCCTCCTCGTCGTACTATGGATTCTGGCAGTGGGCACCAACCTGACGGCGATCCAGCGCCTGGTCTATGTCTGGCAAAGGACGAGAAAGGAAAGGAAATGAGCGAGCAGCAAGATGAACCAATGTCCGACAGCCATTTCAAATTCATGTCATTCGGCTATGTGTTTCGGGATTTGTGGCATGGGAATCTGAGGGCAAAGCTGGAAAAGATTGGCATCGGGGAAGGGCAAACCGTATTAGACTTTGGCTGCGGTCCCGGAAGCTATACTATCCCCGCTGCCAAGATAGTCGGTGAAAAGGGAAAGGTATATGCTTTGGATATTCACCCCTTAGCCATAGAGGCTGTGGAGAAAAAGGCCAGGAAGAAAAAGCTGACCAATATCACGGCAATCCCTTCTCACGGGGATACCGGGCTACCAGACGAAAGCGTGGATGTAGTCCTGCTTTACGACACAATTCACATGATAAAAGATAAACCAGCATTATTGAAAGAGCTACAGCGTGTATTAAAGGCTGATGGTTTCCTCTCAGTAACTGATCACCATCTAGAAGCGAATGAGATTTCGGAAGTTGTGGAGGGAAGTGGCTTATTCTCCCCGAGGGAGCGGGACAAAGGGCTTCTCAATTTCAAAAAGGGTTCATAATGTCGATTTCAGATAAGCCCTGATGAACTCGTCGAGCTCGCCATCGAGCACAGCAGCAGCGTCGCTTGTTTCATAGTCTGTGCGGTGGTCTTTCACCATCTTGTAGGGATGGAGCACATAGCTTCGGATCTGATTTCCCCAGCCGGCAGAGATATGTTCCCCTTTTAACTTCGCCTGTTCCTCTGCCTTTTTCTCCAGCTCAAGCTCGAGGACTCGGGAGCGCAGGATGCGTAGTGCTGTCTCCTTGTTCCTGAGCTGGGAGCGCTCGTTCTGGCAGGAGGCAACCAGCCCTGTGGGCAGGTGGCTGATGCGAACTGCGGTGCTGGTCTTCTGCATATGCTGTCCCCCCGGGCCACTGGCGCGAAAGGTCTCGACCTTGAGTTCATCGGTGTTTATGCTGACCTTGACCTCGCTCTCCACTTCAGGCATGACCTCGATCAGGGCGAAGGAGGTGTGGCGGGCGTGGTCGGCATCGAAGGGGGAAAGGCGAACCAGGCGATGTACTCCGTGCTCCGCTTTGAGATAGCCATAGGCATAAGCACCTTTGACTGTGATCAGGGCGCTTTTGACCCCCGCCTCCTCGCCCGGCGAGAGGTCAAGAACCTCAGCCTCAAAGCCGCGGCGCTCCGCCCACCTCAGATACATCCGGAGCAACATCTGGGACCAATCCTGAGATTCGGTGCCACCGGCGCCGCTATGCACCGCGAGCAGGGCATTTCTGGTGTCATACTCACCGCTGAATGCCAGCTGAAATTCGAGATCGTCTAATTGATGCTCGAGTTGGGCTATCTCAGCGGAGGTATCGCTTTCTAAGGAGCGCTCACCCTCAGCCAGGGCTAAGTCGATGAGCTCAGCGAGTTCGGAGGCCTTCTTTTCCAGTTGGCGCCAGGTGATTACAGTGTCCTGAAGCTGGGAAAGCCGGCGCATGACTTGCTGTGCCTTGACCTGCTCCTGCCAGAATTCAGGCTCAGCCGATTGGGCTTCAAGCTGAGCGATCTTCTTTTCCTTGCCGGCGATGTCAAAGATGCACCATTATGCTGCTGATACGTGTCTTTAACTCGTCAAGCCTTCTCTTCTGCTCTTGCATTTATCCTTCGTCAAAACAGTCTTGCCTGATGCTTCTTCGCCTTCGGCTCCTCATCATTGAACTTGCCCGCGGCGGCGAGATGAGCAAGTCTTGTCGGCTCAGGCAGGCGGTATCCGCGACAACAGTTTAACACCCATTGCAAAGCGGTGGCAAGGTCTACCTTGTGCCCGATGGAGATGTAGAGCGGCGCCGACCATTTTTTAGTCCTGAGTGCTGCTCCTATTACCTCGTTGTCGTCAATGAGCTGGGCGGAGCATTCTGGCTCTGGCCCTATAGGCTCATGC
>JAUWZY010000025.1 GCA_030615045.1 Chloroflexota bacterium | reverse complement strand
CTGGTGGCAGGCTCGGGATCAAGCTAAGCTATGTAGTGGAAAAAAGTCCTCTGGGCACGGCGGGGGCGGTGAAGAACAGCGAACGATACCTCGGGGAGATTTTTTTTGTGCTCAATGGGGATGTCTTCACCGACTTAGACCTCGGCGCCATGATGGCCTTCCATGGTGAAATGAAGGCCAAGGTTACCATTGCCCTGACCCCCGTGGCCGACCCTACTACTTATGGAGTGGTGGAGACTGATGAGCGGGGTCGAATTCGGCGATTTGTGGAGAAACCAAGCCGGGACCAGGTGACCAGCAACATGATCAATGCCGGCATTTATATTCTGGAGCCTGAGGTGCTAAAACATATCCCCTCTCAGACCCATTTCATGTTCGAATATAACCTATTCCCGATGCTCCTGGAGATGGGGCAGCCGCTCTATGGCTATGCTACCCATGATTATTGGATCGACATCGGCGACCCAGAGAAATACCTCAGGCTAAACCATGACCTGCTCCTGGGTCGTTGTGGCCGCGGCTTCAGTTACGCTGCCGAGGCAAGCTCTATCCACCCCACAGCCCAAATAAGGGGGCCTGTGGCCATAGGAAAGGATGCCAACATCGGCCCTGATGTTTTGCTCCAGGGACCTACAGTTATCGATCCCAACTGCAAGATAGGGGGACAGGCAGTGGTCGAGGGCTCAGTGCTATAGAGCGCGGTTCGGGTTGGACGGCGAGCCCTGTTGCAGAACTGCATTATAGCGGACAATTGCTCTATTGGCGACGAGGGCTATGTTGGCAGCGGCTCGGTCTTGGGCGCTGATGTCACAGTAGCCCAGGGAGGCAGATTAGAGCCCGGGACTAAGGTTTGGCCTGGCACTGAGGTGGAATCGGAAATTATGGGCAAGCGAGGTTGAGATGTCTGGGGCATTGCATGGCGTCAGGATAATCGATGTCACCCGCTTTTACGCCGGGCCCTATTGCCCTATGCTACTGGGCGATTTGGGCGCTGAGGTGATTAAGATCGAGGAGCCTGAAGTGGGAGATAGACAGAGAGCCCTGGCCCCTTTGATCGCTGACCAGGGTTATCCCTTCCTCATCGTGAGCCGCAACAAGAAAGGCATTACCCTCAATCTGAAGGCTGAGCGTGGCAAGGAGATCTTCAAGGAGCTGGTGGAGAGGGGGGATGTGGTGATTGAGAACTTCGCCCCTGGGGTTATGGACAAGCTCGGCCTTGGCTACCACGAGTTGAGGAAGGTCAATCCGGAGATAATATTCGCCTCGGTATCCGGATTTGGACAAAAAGGGCCCTACCGCTCGCGGGTGGCATATGACATGATTGCCCAGGCTACTGGGGGGATGATGGCTGTCACCGGCTATCCCGATCAGCCCCCTCTCAGGGTCGGGCCATCGATTGCCGATTTCGTGGCTTCACTTCATGCTGCGATCGCCGTCTTAGCTGCCTTATACCACAGGCAGCAGACAGGGCATGGGCAGGCCATCGATATCTCGATGCAGGACTGCATGTGGGCCATCACCGCTGTCGAGTTCTCGGCGTCATACTTTTTGACCGGCAAACCCCTGCCCAGGTGGGGCAATCGGCAACACCAGTGCGCTCCGTATAATGTCTATCAAGCCAGAGATGGCTATGTAGTAATCGCTACCACCACCGATGGTCAATGGCAAAGTATCTTGCAGGTCATGGGGAGGGAGGAATTTTCACAGGCGTCCCACTTTGCCACCCCGAGCAAACGGGTTGCTAATGTGGAACAGGTGGATGCCTTGGTTGAGGAGTGGACCAAGACTAAAACGGTGGCCCAGGTATTGGCCGAGCTCGGCGACAGCCGTGTGCCGTGTGCCCCGATCCTCGACATCGGAGAGGTAGCCAATGATCCTCACCTTCTGGCTCGGGACATGGTGGTCGAGGTGAACCAACCGGGAACAGGTGAGATCATGGTTCCCGGATCGGTGTTCAAGCTCTCGGAAACGCCTGGGGAGATAAAGCTTCCCGCCCCGCTATTGGGTCAGCACAATGAGGAAGTATACTGTGGCTTGTTGGGTTATTCTAAGCAACAATTAGCAAGCTTGGCAGAGGAAGGGATAATCTGATGTTCCAGCCAGTGCCGGCAAGACCCAGTTTCCCCGAGCTCGAGGAGCGCATATTGAGCTTTTGGCGCGAAAGGCGCATCTTTCAAAAAAGCTTGGAGCAGCGTCAAGGCGCGCCCCTGTTCGTCTTCTATGAGGGTCCGCCAACGGTCAACGCCAGCCCTGGCGTGCACCATGCCCTGTCTCGGGTGTTTAAGGACATCTTCCCCCGCTATAAGACAATGAAGGGCTTCTATGTCCCGCGCAAGGCGGGCTGGGACTGTCATGGGCTCCCCGTGGAACTGGAGGTGGAGCAGGAACTGGGATTTAGCGCTAAGCAGGACATCGAATCCTACGGCGTGAGCCGGTTCAATGAGAGGTGCCGGCAGAGCGTTTTGCGCCACATCAAGGACTGGGAGCAGCTTACCGAGCGCATTGGCTTCTGGCTCGATATGGAGCACCCTTATATCACCATGGACAACGACTACATCGAGAGCTGCTGGTGGATAATGAAGGGGCTTTGGGAAAGGGGGCTTGTCTACCAGGGATATAAAGTGACCCCCCATTGCCCCCGCTGCGGCACCTCATTAAGCTCCCATGAGGTTGCCCTGGGCTATGAAGAAGTCGAAGATCCCTCTATTTGGGTGAAATTCAGGGTCGCTGATACCCACCTGCTGGAGCGATTTGGCGCCGACCCCGATTTACTAAGCTACTTCTTGGCGTGGACGACAACTCCATGGACTTTGCCCGGAAATACCGCCCTGGCAATAGCGCCGGATGCCGAATATGCTATCGTGGAGATGGAAACTCCACAGCGCCAGGAGCAGCTCATCTTAGCTTCCTCTCGGTTGGAAGACAGCCTTGACACTCCATATAGGGTTCTTGGTAGCTGTAGTGGTGAAGAGCTTATTGACATAGAATATGAATCTCTGTATCAGAATCAGATTAGCATTGTCTATGGTAATGACGATAAGCACATCTACCGTGTCATCGCCGGCGACTTCGTTTCCATGGAGGAGGGCACGGGGATTGTGCATATCGCCCCTGCTTATGGCGAGATAGACTTTGAGGTGGGGGAAAAAGAAGAGTTGCCCGTTGTTCACGCCGTCAACCTCAGCGGAAGGGTGCAAGAGCTCTCTTTCGGTGCTATCCGTAGGAGGGTGTTGGGGTTTCAGTCTACCGGCACATTGCCCGGCCATGGCCTCTTCGTCAAGGACGCCGACCCGTTAATTATCGAAGACCTCGAAAAGAAAGGGCTGCTCTATCGTAGCGAGCGCATTCGCCACACCTATCCCTTTTGCTGGCGCTGCGACACCCCTCTCCTTTACTACGCCAAGGAAACATGGTACATCAAGACCACAGCGCTGAAGGGCAGGCTTATCGCCGGCAACGCCGAGATCAACTGGTATCCGGGTTACATCAAATACGGCCGCTTCGGCGACTGGCTAAACAATAATGTTGACTGGGCTTGCTCCAGAGAAAGATATTGGGGCACGCCGCTTCCCATCTGGAAGTGCGAATCATGTGGCAAATACGAATGTATCGGGGGTTTAGCAGAGCTTAAAGCAAAAGGGCTTTCACTCCAA
The DNA here is from genome assembly GCA_030615045.1 of Chloroflexota bacterium. GTDB lineage: Bacteria > Chloroflexota > Dehalococcoidia > SZUA-161 > JAUWZY01 > JAUWZY01. The sequence continues at coordinate 5,922 of JAUWZY010000025.1, read as the reverse complement.
GGTGAGGGAATAGACTTACATCGCCCCTTTGTTGATGACATCACCTTCTCCTGCCCCAAATGCGGCGGCACTATGAAACGTGTCCCTGAAGTCCTCGATTGCTGGTTTGACTCTGGGGCTATGCCACTGGCGCAATGGCACCATCCCTTCCAAAACGAGACCCTGCTCCAGGATGGGCGTTTCCCCGCTGATTTTATCTCAGAAGCAGTAGATCAGACTCGGGGCTGGTTCTATAGCCTGCACGCCCTCTCTGTCCTCCTCTTCGATCGCCCCTGCTTCAAGAATGTGATCTGTTTAGGCCATATCCTCGACAGTGAAGGGGAGAAGATGAGCAAGTCCAAGGGCAATATCATCGACCCCTGGCTTGTGCTGTCAAGATTTGGCGCCGACGCCCTGCGCTGGCACCTGATCGTCTCCTCGCCGCCGGGGAACAGCCGCCGCCTCTCCTTGGAGCTTGTCGCTGAGCCGGCGCGCAAGTTCCTGCTCCCGCTCTGGAATACCTATTCCTTCTTCGCGATCTATGCCAACATCGATAAATTCGACCCCCGGGCCAGCACTGGAGGCTACCGCTCGGAACTCGACCGCTGGGTCCTCTCCGAGCTTAACCGGCTGATCAAGGACGTTACCGATGCGCTGGAAGGTTATGACCCAACCAGCGCCGGTCGCAAGCTCGAGGAGTTCATCGATGGACTCTCTAACTGGTATGTGAGAAGGAGTCGGCGCCGTTTCTGGAAGAGCGAGAACGATGCCGATAAAGAGGCGGCTCATGCCACGCTGTATCACTGTCTGGTGACCTTGACCGAGCTTGTGGCGCCATTCACCCCCTTTATTGCCGAGGAGCTTTTTCAAAACCTGGTGCGCTCTTTCTATCCCGAAGCCCCCGAGAGCGTTCATTTAGCTGATTTCCCCGTTGCAGATGAGGCGCTGATCGATGACAGGTTAGCCAGCGATACCCGACTGGCGATGAAGGTATCAAGCCTGGGGCGCGCGGCTCGAAGCAAAGCCGGGATCAAGGTGCGCCAGCCGCTGAGCAAGGTCTTGGTCAGGGTGAAGTCGAAGGGGGAGCGGGATGCGCTGGAAAGGGTGAAGTCGCAGGTTGTCGAGGAACTGAATGTCAAACGCGTCGATGTTACCGTTACGCCTCCCCCAGCTACCGCCACGGCTGAAGCCCTGGCCCCCGAGGTCACCATCGACACTGAGCTCACCCCAGAGCTTATCGACGAGGGGCTGGCCCGAGAGATAGTCCATCGCCTGCAGATGATGCGTAAGCAGGCTGGCTTTGACATCGCCGACTACATCGAGACCTACTATCAGGGTGGCGCGGCGACTCAGCGAGTGATGGAGAGGTTCAGTCCTTATATCAGGCAGGAGACGCTGTCGCGAAACCTGATCCAAGAAGCCCCGCCGAGTGAAGCTTATGTGGAAACCCACAGAATCGCTACTGAGGAGGTTGTTCTCGGGGTGAGGAGGTAGTGCTCTCGGCACTCTCGCTGCCATCGCTATGATGACTTTGGTTTGTCTTCCTGGACATCGTTCTCTTGAGGCGACTAAAGCCTGTTGCCATCAAGGACTTGATTCCCCGCCTCCCCGTTTCCTCCACCGTGTCCACTGTAGCGGATAACTGCTGTTCCAAGTCAGCCACGGCAGTTCTCAGTCTCCCTATCTGCTCAGTAGCCTCGGCGGCTGAGCGTTGCTCCACCTCAGCCACAGCAGTCCACAGTTTGGCAAATACCTCATCAGTTGGTGCCGGCTTCCTTGAGTGCACTGCGGTCATCTTGGCGCAGAAGAGAAAGATCACCGCTGAGACATAAACCCATATCATCAAAGCGACTAAGCTACCGATCGGTCCGTAGATCAAGTTATAGTGGGCGAAGTTGGCCATATACCAAATGAAAACACTTGTGGTCACTTCAAAGCCGATGGCAGCTAAAAGGGCTCCGAGCCAGATATCGCGCCAACGTATCTTTGTGTTGGGAACGAATTTGTAAAGCAGCAGAAAGACAATAAAGACGATCACTGTGGTGATACCCCCGGTGACTAAGTTCCAGAAGAGGCCACTATTGGTGCCGAAGACAGTGATATTCTGCTGCTGAACAATGCTCAAGGCGCTGGTCACTGCCAGGGAGAGGAAGAGTAGAATGGCAGCCCCGAGCAGCATGCAGAACTCCACCAGCCTCTCGGTCAAAAAGGGACGAGGCTGTCTTATGCCCCAGGCAGCGTTCAGAGACTTCCTCACCGCAGTGAACACGGCATTGCCACCGATGATGAGCCCGATAACGCCGATGACCCCGGTAATGGCACGGGTGCTGACTACACTTTCAATGCTGCTGGTGATGAAGTCTCGCGACACGGGCAGGAAATTGCTGATGCCGTCGATGACACGAGCCTGTATCTCCGGCGAGTGGGAGATAAAGCCCAGCACTGAGACTAAGGCCAGGGTTAGCGGGAAAAGGGATAGCAGTACATAGAAGGAAATGGATGCCGCCAGGTGGGGGCAGTTATCGGTCAGAAACTCGTTGGTCACATCACGGAAGAAAAGGACCCATCTCTTGGCATAGGCCGTAAAGGGTGCAAGGAGTGCAGCCAGCCTGGGGAACCTCCTGGCCACAAATCCATTGCCCGCATCCCAGAGGCGGCAAACCCGTTTCTTCACCCAGCTCTTGATTCTTGCCCCCATGTCTTATTCACATAATATACAGAAGCTCGGCAGATGTCAATTTGACCTTTATTGTCTCAGCCCCTGACCATTGTTATAATTAAGCATATGGCAGGGGTTAAATCGAGCCAAACGCCTTACCGCCGCTTTGTAGTCAAGCTGGGGACCAATCTCGTCACCGGTGACGGCGAGCATCTCGATTTTCAGCTGTTAGCTGATTTAGTGGGGCAAGTGGCGCAACTTCACCGGCAGGGGCTGGAGGTCATCGTTGTTTCCTCTGGTGCCATTGCCGCCGGCAGGGACAAGCTGGGGCTGACCAGAGAGCGACGGGACATTCCCTTCAGACAGGTGCTGGCTGCGGTGGGCCAGAGCCGCCTGATGCAGGCCTATGACCAGCTCTTCGGTCGCCATGACATCACCATTGCCCAGACCCTGCTCACCAGAGCTGATATATCGGATCGCCTCGGCTACCTCAACGCTCGCAATACCCTTCTTGCCCTTTTAGAGCTTAGGGTTATCCCTGTCGTCAACGAAAACGATGTCGTTGCCGTCGATGAGCTGGAAGGGATTAGATTCGGCGATAATGATAACCTGTCGGCCATGGTGGCCAATTTGGTCGATGCCGACCTTCTCATGCTCCTCGGCGTTGTCGCCGGGCTCTACACCCGAGATCCAAATCGAGACCCCGATGCCAAGCTGATCCCCAAGGTTGAGAGCATCGATGCCTCCATCGAGCGCTTGGCTGGGGGCGCTCGAGGCTGGGGCACTGGCGGCATGGTGATCAAGCTGGAGGCAGCAAGGCTGGCTACTGCCTCGGGAGTAGCAGTAATCATCGCCGATGGACGGGAGCCAGACATCGTCACCAGATTGAGCCGGGGCGAATCATCGGGCACCCTTTTCTCCCCCACCGGCTCCAAACTGGAGAGCAGAAAGCGCTGGATGCTGAGCCGGCCCGCGAAAGGGCGGCTCCTTGTTGACCCCGGCGCTGTGCTGGCGCTGAGGGAACAGAATAAGAGCCTGCTCCCCACGGGCATCATTGCAGTCAATGGCGAATTTGAGCGCGGCGACATTGTGAGTATCAGCGGCGCCCAGGGCGAAAGAATCGCCTGCGGCATCTCAAACTATGACTCGAAAGAGATCGCTATCATCAAAGGGGCTCATTCCGACAAGATCACGGAGCTCCTTGGCTATGAATACGGCGCCGAGGTGGTGCACCGAGATAATTTGGTGCGTCTTTAGGAGGATAAGTAATGTTAGTATTTGTTGATGAATCGGAGTGGCCGAAGCCAGCTACTTCTGGTGGCCACACAGTATGGGCAGCAGTGGCGTTACAGCCGCAGCTAAGCAAGGCCTTTTCCAGGGAAATTTTCAATTTGAAGAGAAAATTTTGGCGAGTCAGCGAGCCTCACGAATTTGAGATCAAAGGTAGAATGTTACTGAACAGGCGAGCACTTACCAGCCCTAAGAAGGTAGAATTCGTAGAGGAAGTTTTAAGCCTTTGCAAGCGCTATCAACTCCTTGCCTTCGCTGTCGGCATGCGCCAGCTTGAGGAGCCAATGCTTACAGGTTTTAGCCCCGAAGAATCCAGGATATTTAGGGTTTATCACTACCTGTTGGAGAGGGTAGAGGCTATGATGGAAGAGGGTTACCTCGATGATATGGCAATAGTGCTTCTTGATTCCGGTGGTATAAAAACTGATAAACGCCGCGCTATTGCCTTCGGCAATTTCCTTTACGGGCATGAAGCAGGGAAAAGCATGCAAAAGATTGTAGAGACCCCTTTCTTTGTTACCTCCACGCTTACACCCGGAATTCAAATAGCAGACCTTTTTGCTTACGCATTGGCGCAGCAAAATCTGGGGCGTAAAGAGGCGAAGCTGAGGGAAATTTACGATAGGATAAGAGAGCTGGAGTGGCGAAGCAATAGACTTGATATAGAGTATCCTTTGAGGGGATTCAGGTTTGTTGACCTACCGGAAAGAGTGGCTAAGGATGAGGGGATTTAAAAAGAGAATTGGCGACTTCATTGGAAGTCCGCAGCATTGCACATTAAGCAATGCACCAATTCTCTATCGTTTAACATTTTCCCACAAATGTCAAGCATTGTCAATAGTCTGTCAATACCCTGTCTACATTATTAAGGATGAGGGCATATGGTAGAGTTAAAGACTTTTGAAAAAGTGGAGGTGCGATATGGCTATCCGGGCAGAGGATATCATAGTTGATAAAGAAGATCAGTTGGAGAAGGTCGAGGACTGGTGTTTGCCCGGGGAGACGATAAGGGCTGTATTCGACCTCAAAGGGGCAGGCACCGGCTTTCTCGGCATCACAGACAAAAGGGTCATCTTCTATGACAAAGCCTTTATGCGCCGGCAGAAAGCTATGGTCACCATCCCTTATGGCAAGATTCATGCCATAAGTAGCGAGGACGATACCGGGAAGGTGATTAAGCGCGGCTTCTTCTCCAGCAGCAAGCTCGGCATCCATGCCGGCGCTAACAGCTTCGTGTTCGAGTTTCGGGGTGGTGATAAGGCTCATATTGCCTACCAAATTATCATGGAATATCTGCTCATGTAAGGAGGGAAATGCAATCTGCAATTGAGGAGCTGGAACAAAAAGCCAGGGCGGCGAAGGCAGCCTCGAGGAAGCTGGCATTCCTCTCCACCGAGGTCAAAAATCGGGCTCTGTCGAACATCGCCGCTGAGCTAATCTCCCGAGAAGGTGAGATTTTGGCTGCCAACCAGCTCGACTATGAGGAATCAAAGGCTTCGGGGATGGGCGAGGCCATGTTGGATCGGCTGCTCCTCACCTCGGAGCGGCTTCAGGCTATCGCCTCTGATGTCCGCACTGTTGCTGCCCTCCCCGACCCTGTGGGCGAGACCTTCGATATGAGCACCAGGCCCAATGGGCTGGTAGTGGGCAAGCGCCGCGTTCCCATCGGAGTCATCGGCGCCATTTATGAGAGCAGACCCAATGTCACCGTGGACATCTCTGTCCTGTGCCTTAAATCGGGGAATGCGGTCATCCTCAGAGGGGGCAAGAAGGCACTGCGCTCCAATGCTGCCCTGGCTAAAGTGATAAGAGAGGCCTTGTCTCGGTCCGGGGTCGCTGAGGATGCAGTGCAGTTCATCGAATCCACCGAGCGGACTCTGGTAAACCATATGCTCAAGATGCGGGGAACCATCGACCTTCTGATCCCCAGGGGTGGCGCTGAGCTCATCAGAATGATAGCGGAAAACGCCGCCATGCCCGTAGTTGAAGGAGGC
>JAUWZY010000105.1 GCA_030615045.1 Chloroflexota bacterium | reverse complement strand
GAGGAGGGAGGCAGGCATACCCCGTTTTTCACCGGTTATAAGCCTCAGTTCTACATCAGAACAATGGATGTCACCGGGTCGATCGAGCTCCCCGGCGGGGCGGAGATGGCTATGCCCGGCGATAGTGTGCGGCTAAAGATCAAGCTGATCTACCCCGTAGCCTTGGAGGAAGGGCTGCGCTTTGCCATCAGAGAGGGCGGTAAGACAGTGGGCGCCGGGGTGATAACCAAGATCGCGGAATAATGGCCAAGAAGAAAGGCGAGGCTCGAGGCATCATCCATCTCGCTTGCACTCAGTGTAAGGAGAGAACATACACCACAGCTAAGAACAAGAAGAACGATCCAGGGCGGCTCGAGCTGAGGAAATTCTGTCCCCGCTGCGGCAGCCACACTTTACACCGGGAGACGAAGTAATTGAAGCGAAAGGCGGAAGCCAAGAAGGAGAAGAGGAGCAGATTTGCCTTTGTCACCGACATCATATCTGAGCTGAAGAAGGTAACCTGGCCATCGCGGCAAGAGGTCACTTATTTAACCGTTATCGTGGTTGCTGTATGCGTAGTAGCAGGGGCTATTCTCTGGGCCTTTGATTATGGATTTTCCGAGTTGGTAAGCAGATTCCTGTTAAGGTGAGGCCATGGCAAAGAGCGAGGGGAAATGGTACGTGATCCATACTTACTCCGGATATGAGGAGCGGGTTAAGACTAACTTGGAGCAGCGCATTGAGTCCATGGATGTCGCCGACAAGATCTTCAAAGTAATAGTGCCCACCGAGAATGAGATCGAGATCAGGGACGGCCAGCGACGCAGTGTTGCCCGAAGGATGTTCCCCGGTTATCTCCTGGTGCAAATGAGGCTGGAGGAGGAGAGCTGGTATGTGGTGCGCAATACCCCTGGCGTCACTGGCTTTGTTGGCTCGGGCAATAGACCAATCCCCTTGACTGAGGAAGAGGTCAATACCATCCGCAGGCAGATGGAATCGGAGACGCCACGGGTTAAGGTCGGCTTCAGCAAGGGGGAAAACATTCGCATCGTCGATGGGCCTTTTGTTGATTTCATCGGCACCGTGGACGGGATCAATCTGGAGAAGGGCAAGGTCCGGGTCTTGGTTTCCTTCTTCGGTCGGGAGACACCTGTTGAACTCGACTTGGCTCAAGTACAGGCGCTTTAATCATGGCTAAGAGGATCAAGGCAGTGCTTAAACTCCAGCTCTCCGGCGGCAAGGCGACGGCGGCGCCCCCGGTAGGGCCAGCCCTGGGACAGCATGGGGTCAATATCATGGCATTTTATAAGGAATATAATGAGCGCACCGCATCCGAGGCCGGATCCATAGTCCCTGTGGAGATCACCATCTACGAGGATCGCTCCTTCACCTTTGTCACCAAGACCCCGCCAGTTTCCGATTTATTGAAGAAGGCACTCAATGTGGAGAAGGGAAGTGGTTCCCCCCGAAGTGAGAAGCTGGGCAAACTGGACCCAGAGAGGATACGCCAGATTGCCGAGCTCAAGATGAAGGACCTCAATGCCATCGATATCCAGGGGGCAATCAGAATGGTTGAGGGCACCGCTCGCAGCATGGGAATCGAGGTCGGGGAATAGAGATGGGGAAACGGGGCAAGAAGTATCAACAGGCAGCTCAGCTGGTGGATAGGGACAGGACTTATGAGCCCAGGGAGGCTATCGAGCTGGCAAAAAAGGCATCTTATGTCAAATTTGATGAGACGGTAGAGCTGCACTTGCGCATGGGGGTAGACCCCCGCCATGCCGACCAGCAAGTTCGCGGGGTGACCCTTCTGCCCCATGGCCTGGGCAAGAGACTCCGCATTCTGGTTCTGACCCAAGGAGAGGGCTTGAAACTCGCTGAGGAGGCTGGCGCTGACTATGTCGGCGGCGATGAGCTGGTGAAAAAGATCGAGGATGGCTGGCTCGATTTCGATATCACCATCGCCACCCCCGATATGATGCCCAAGATCGCGAAGCTGGGACGGATCTTAGGCCCCCGCGGGCTGATGCCAAACCCCAAGTCCGGCACCATCGCCCCCGCCGAGGATTTGCCCCGCGTTATCGCCGAGGCGCGCAAGGGCCGCCTTGAGTTCAAGCTGGACAAAACGGCTCTGATCCATCTCCCTATCGGAAAGCTGAGTTTTGAGGAGGACAAATTATTGGAGAACTTAGCTACAGTGGTTGAGGCCGTGGTCAAAGCCAGACCCAGCGGTGCCAAGGGTCAGTATATCAAGAG